>JANMGN010000155.1:0-4781 GCA_031374645.1 Chitinophagales bacterium
TGTCGGGTTCGGATAAATAACTGCTCGTGTTTTTTGTACTCTGCTGAGTGTCGGAGCGTTAGCATCAGGTCTTATGTATATCATTGTTTTTGCAACATCTATCATCAGTTTCCCATAAGTGCTTTCTATTTCGTTACGCATATCTTCACTTACTGATGCCAGTTTAGCAAAATTAGCACTTGCAGCGTCTTCATTTTCGTTCTGAAAGTTACTCAATCCCGACCAAAATATAGGTAATGCTGGCTGATAAACACCACTTATGCTCATCATTCCTTTTGCATTATTATCATCTACATTCGCTAAGTCTTTATCATCGTATATCTTCGCTGGTAGATTATCGCAGTCTTTTGCTTTCGAAGGTATAATTGTCCCTAAATCAAGAGCTGTGCTGAAAAACTTACCACTATTGGGCTTTCCTATGAAATAATCTACATCTTGAATGGGCAATTTAGAGTACCACTTATTGTATGTTGCTGGAATACTTGGCGTTGTCAGAGTATAATTGAAGAAATAATCAAAATACTTTCCAGACACTTTGCTACTATTACTTGTGTACTGAATAAAAGTATTGAAATTAGCATTGTTGCTATTCAGAAACTCATCTACACTAAGCACCACATTTCTACCCAGTACACCAAATACGTTTCTATTTAGACTGGAACAATCCATAGAAAATCTCCCACTTGCTTTTGTTCCTTTTAGATCATCTGTAAGTTGCCCGATTAGATTTACACCTATTCCGTTGTTGTAAAAACGAGAGCCACTAAACATATCAATATTGGTATTCCCTCTTGCTAATATACCATTGAAAGCATTGCTAATCACTTGATTGTTTTGCATTACAAAAGTAGGTACATCTTCAAGATATACTGCAAAACTGTAATTATCTTTCAAATAATCGTCTTCGATTATATAATTGTTGTCAAAGTCCTTTGTGATGAGCTTAAGAGCGTTAAGATTGGGGTCATAGTTAGCATCGTACCATTTTTGTACTACATCATACTCATTACCTTGAATAGTACCTCCATCAATCACTACTTTAGGTTTTCCTATCCAAAATTTTGGTTGATAAAAATCTTTCAGTACGATTGCTGGTGGATATTTACTTTCTGGAAATTCTGCAAGCTCCTTTGACGTCTTTTTTGTAGGTATTGTAGTCTTAAAATGCGAATATAAAGCTCTAAATATTTCTGCGGTCTTGATGTACACTCCACAAGTGCGATAATCTGTAAAAGTGCTATTTACGATATTGAGTGTTTGTGGAGCATCTGAATAATTTTCATTATCCAAACTAATACAAACGTCCAAATGATTGAAATAACAAGCATCTATATTTAAACTATTTGGCGAAACCTTACCATTATTTGCCAATCCTACAACGTTGCTACTAAAGTTAGTATTCGGTAATGAGCCAATACTATTGCCTGTAAATCCTACGGTATTGAACACAGCATCTTTTTTAGCGGGTAACACTATTCTTGTATTTTTTTCAATATAATTTACAATTCCCGTATTGAAAGTAACATCTTGACCTACAATTCTCAAATAGGTATTTTCTCTTAATCGTAGCATTTCGTGGTTATCTCCTGACAGTTGGAAAGGTACATTGAGTGTAAATTTATGTATAGGATAAACATCAAAATATGCTGAGCCACTCATACGTATAGGTGCATTTACGACTACTTCGCCATAGACTTTTATCGGATTATCAGTACCGTTACCACTAAAAACCATCTCCGCACCTTTTCCATTTTCGATGATGAGTTTGCCGCCCGTTTCTACGATAATTTGTGCATAGTCGTTCATATTTATTTGTGCAGTTGGGTTAATTCTAAATATACCTCCTGATTGCACTATAATTTTTGCATTATCGGTTAGAGTGGCTACGAACAAGGGTGATACTGTAAATACGCCTCCTGATTGCACTATGATTTTTGCATTATCTTTAAGATTGACTTTTCCCGCATTGAGATTGAATATACCACCTGACTCAATAGTAACTTTAGCGTTTTTTGTCAATGTAAATGCTCCTCCTTCAGTTACCAATTTAGCGTCTGTCTTTACAAATAATTGAGAGGCATTGAATAGATTTATTTTACCATTTGCACCTGCATTGAGTGTAATCGTAGTATTTCTATTGATGTGTAGGTTACCAGAACTGGAAGTATTATTCATAGCACCCAAGCGCAATTCACCACCATCTTCTATTTCAATAGGACCACAATCAGAAGTAAACACATCAAAATTCGTATTTTGAGAAGCCTGAGTCGAAGTTTGGTTGGTAGATGTGGGATTCACAAAACCCGTTGTACCGACCTCATTAATCATCAGTTTCCCTGTACTTGTTACTTTTATATCGGTCATTCTGTTGCGCTGAAAACCGTAGTTATAAGTAGTTGTCAAGGCTCCACGATTGTCAATATTGAAGTTTTGTAGTTGTGGCAAGAGAAATGTTGTTATCATGCTTGCATCTAATTCCACATGGGATAAGTTACCTGGAGGCGCATAAAAATCTTCAAATGGCGTTTGTTTATTTTGTATTAAAGTGCTTTTTCCAAGATTAAATATATTGCCAAATAATCCAACATTTTTCATGTCCAAAGCACTAATTGTTGAAATAAAACTGGTTCTAAAATTAGGTGAACTAGGGCTTTTTGTAAGTGTTAAACCTTGTCCGCTTGGTATTAACTGCTGCGCTGTATTGACATACTCATCTACCAAACGAACTAAATCATCTCGGAATCCTCCTGGCGCATTGTCCATAGCAGAAAAAGTATTTGCTGCTGCAGTTTGTGCGAAATAAATTTTAGGGATAGGGATTAGACTTTTAACACAATCTGTTGCAAGCGCAGAGGCTGTTGCATCTATATCTGGCAAAGCAAATCCAATTATCGTATTTGGAGCATTGAATGTCTGCTTATTTGTTCCCCACGCACCTGCTGATACAAAGGCTTGACCAAACTGTATGTTGGGCGTACTATTCCCATTGACTGTAAAAAGTCCCATTGAGCCAATGGAAATTTTTTTGTTTACAAAAGGAAACGGCAAATCTAATTCAGCATCTAATCCGTACATTTTTTCACCACCTACGATACCCAAGCTCATTTGAGGTGTTCCGTTAATACTTCCACAAGAAATGGCAATATTTCGAGCATTAGATGAATAAGAGCCCTGTTGCTGCAACTTATTTACAAAATTATTTCGCATACTATAGTTGTTACCAGAAACAAAGCCCGTTGCTTGTACACTGCTAAGAGTAGTACCATTTCCTGTAGTGAGTAATACTTTGCCCGCAGCAACTGAACTTTGAAATGGTTCGCTCAATAACTGTAAAGTAGCTGGTAAATTAAGTGCACGCCATGGATCAGCTACTGCTGATTGTCCGCTAATTTGATAATCATGCAAAGCCCAGGCAGTACCTTGCATAAATAAAGGTATATTTGCACCTTGATTGGGCGAGTCAAAAGAAACATAATGCGTGACACAATGATTGTCTTTTTTGGATTCCATTCTTGTCAAAGCATAGCGAGAAATTTGCCCACCCATACTTGCTCCTACCACTACAATATCAGCACTAGTTTTATTTTTTATCCGTTTCAATAATTTGATGAGCAATTCTGCATTTTTTTCCATATATGTTGAGCCATCCGCAAAATCTAACATAATGAGGTCATATCCAGCATCTTGGAGTTTTTTAAGTTCTGTCGGATAACGGTTAAACGTTTCTACCTGCCCTGACGCTGCGTCAATATGGGCTTCTTCTCTACCTGTCACAAATACATCCCAACCCGTAGTACTATGTCGAATTGTTTTTGATTCGTAAGTACCAGAAGTCGCAATACTTTCGTCTGCATAATTTTCTCTACTGAAGTCTATGCCATCTACGAAAATAAGAGGCTTATCCAATAAGCCCATTTGTCCGCCGTATTTGATGTAGGCGTGTGCTTTACCTCCTGTTGCGACAGCTAAACCAGCACTAATACCATTGTAAGGCGTTTGTGTTGGATGGTCGTATTCATTGGCAGCTACAGCTAATTCCCATATTTCATCAGGTCGGCTTGCGTTATCATAAGTCGCTGTTGCGTTTTCTTTGAATTCAACCGTAAAATTTCCAGTAAATCCTGAGAAGTTTTGACCAGGGGCAGAAGGTATTGGAAGTGTTGGACAGTTTCCAGTAGGACATATAAAGTAACTAAAATTGTTCAAACCATTTTGCAACTGAAATGTTAAAGCCTGAACCTTATCAAGGGGTATAAATCCTACGGTAGGATTTCCTCCAGATGATAATCCAATTGATATTGATTTTCCAACCACAATAGGCAGTATAAGATTTACTTCTTTATGAATAACCACTTCTTTGTGAGGTTTGAAAGATGTTTTATTGTTGCTGGTTACGGCAATCGCACAGCCAGGGTCAAAAAGGCTGTTTAGTGTTTTTGTTTTCAAGCCCAAAACAGGAACATCTCGAAAACACATATAGACATTGCGAACATCATGGGCTGCGCCACTTGTAGGGCATTGTGCGATAATTCCATCAGCACAAGTATTACAGGTTTGAGCGCACAGCTGCGCCATTGCGCTGTAGAACATTACAGCGAATATTATTATTTTTTTCATTATTTGTTATTTTTTAATCGTTAAGGGAATTTGTAAAAAATAACTTACCCAGTTAGGTTTGGAATAATTTTGACATCCCATTTTTGTAAGTCGTGATTTTTTTGAATGTATGGCTCTATTTCGATGAGTTCTTGCTCTGATAATTTTAGTCCTGTTGTGTAAAT
>JANMGN010000197.1:0-5982 GCA_031374645.1 Chitinophagales bacterium
ATTTTACAAATTCTTTGTCTAAATTTTTGTTAAATTTTACCAAAATAGACCCATTTTGTTGTTGAGGAACATAAAGTCCAATATAGCCTCCGTCTATTGTTTTTTCTATGGAATTCCATACGGGTATCAAATTGGTCTTAAAATCCAAGTGAACACAATTGCTTTTGAGCACTTTTCCACTTGCCGTATCTATCGCTACTATTAGTGCGCCTACTGTATTCGTACTATCTAAAGCAGCACCCATTCCTATAAACAAATTTTTATCTAATACGCCAGATGTAATATTGGCAGCACGAAAACCAAATACGGAGGCGAAGCGAAACCCTGTTTTATTTTGAGCATAAAAAGTAAAGTGCAGTAAGGTAAATAGGAAGATAATTGTTATTTTTTTCATTTTTTCATTTTTTAGCAATACAAAAAAGCATTATCAGTGCCTACCCTAAAGTAGGCACTGATAATGCTTTTTTTTAATTCTGTTGTAAAATAAATTTTCCACTTTGGGTATCGTACTCTCCTTTTAGTTCGTAGAAGTATAAGCCTTCTGGCGAAAGGCTAAAATCAATCGTGGTGCTACTAATTCTATCTTCTAAATTTTTGATAAATTGTATTTTACCACTCAAATCGTAGATTTTTAAGACTGAAAAATTGTAACTTGATTTATCCCAAGCAAAGTTTAGTAACCCGTTAGTTGGATTGGGATAGACTTTTATTTCATTACTTGCGATTTTACCTTGAACTCTGAAAGTTTCCGCCTCACTACGTTGCGGATCAAAAGTATAAGGAGCATACCACTCGCCTAATTGTGCTAAAATTGCCTGTGCAAAAGCCGCTGTTTCTCCAATATAACTATACGCTTTTTGTCGTAAAAAAGATTGCTTTTCTGGCGATAAAGTTTTAATACTATCGGTATTTATGGTTTCAATAATATTTTTAACTCCTTCTATGTCTGCTACTTTCACATCATCAAAACCGTATAGTGCAGGCATTTCGTTGAGCGTTACCACCGCATTTGTAATATCGTGTCGACTCCAATAAGCTCGAGCCAATTGAAAGTGTATAGAAGGCATTTCGGCAATCCGCAACCACTTTATAAGGCTATCTTTAGAAAAAGTAGTGTTTTCTCGTTGATAATAACCAAGAATGCACTGTACTTTCTCATCTCTATAAATGCGGTAACTATTCACTTCTACTTTTTTTTGCTCGTATAATTTTTGGTCTTCGGAGGACATACTCAACCATTCGTTGTAGGCACTGCGCCAATGTATATCATAAGTCCAAAAATCTTCCCTACAATCTATAACTGTTGGCGGCGGTAATATCGTTATGATTATTGGCTTGGGGCTACAAGTAGCTGGTAATGCTACACTAATTGGTTTTACAGTTGGTGGTTTTCCTATTATAACAACAAATTTCTCTGGTTGTTCTACTGCATTCTTTTCATAATAATAATAGTTTATAGGTTGAATATTGCTTTCATTATCAATATCAAAATTGCTTGATGTTTTGTCAAAGGTGTTACCCATTGGCTTGCCATCGTCATCTTGTGATGCACGGATAGTCCCACCGCTAATAATAGTTTGAGCTGTAGATGGAGGATTTAATAATAAAGCGTAATTAATTATTCTAAAATCTGAGCCAACGATAGTAGTTTCGCTATTGTGGTTGCACTTGAATCGAATACCATCATTTATATTTCCACAAGTGCCAACTACCAAATTACCTCTATCTAAACCATTGTAAGTATTATCGTGAACGAGGTTATTGGTTGTACCAATTTGATTATTGGTAGTACCAAAGGTAAATGTTGGTTTATTAGTACCTGATGTTACAGAAAAACTATTCCACTTATATTCTAAAATACTAAGGTTATTGGCAAAATAAGTACCATATTGCCAATCTATCCCAATGTTACTTTGGATAGCATTGTCATCTAAAATACCTAATTTAGGTAAATTTCCTAAAATAAAATCATTGGCTTGTACAGTCGTTCCACTAACACCTTTATTGAGCAAACCATAAAAACAGCGATTAAAATTTACTTTTGTAACGCTAAATGTTCGGTTTTCCTCGCCTGTTTCTACCCAAATTCCATATCCTAAACCAGTAAAAGAACCTCCCTTTACCTCAAAACCTGAATCAACAGATTGTATCCCTGTACCAAAATCAAATTTTCTTTTTTGAAAAGGTCTATCGAATAATTTATTTTCGAAAATACAATTATTGACCAAAATCTCTTGTATTGTATTCAACCCGATATGCTTGAAAGCACCTGAAAAAAGGTAATTGTCATCTACCGTAAAAGTACAACCTTCAAAGAGGTATTTAGGTCTTGGTTTCATGAAAACATCGTAAATTGTAACGGCAGTATTGTTGTTCAAAAAATAACTTCCGTTAAAAATTAGCCTCGTTCTTTCTGATGACCAAGAAGCATTTACACCAACTTCCGCATTTTCAATTTTTGCGTTTGCAAAAGTTTTGACAGTAGTAAATTGAGTAGAATTAGGATTGTAGCCATCTGGACTTCCTTCATACCAAGCATCAAATACTTGTACACCTGTCCAAGGTTGATTGCAACAAGCATTACTCAACGTTCCATGAAGATTTAATACGCCATCAGAATAAACCATTAGCCTTTTCTTTGATTTGAAATGCAAAGTTACGCCTGCTTCAATAATTAAAATAGCTTCTCGATGAATAATTATATCTTCTTCGACCAACCAATCCGTCCCATTAGCTGCACTAATCGTGACTTGTGTATTTATGGGAATGTCAGTATATGGAAATTTTTTCCAATTTTGAGCAGTACAAACCGTTGGAACATGTGGTATAAGAAGCCCATTTCTCTCATTAACGTTATTTAGCGTTGCAAGTATTCGTTCCCGTTGCCCAGCAGTAAAACTTTCGGTACATTGTCGAGCATAGGACATGATATTTTTAACTGGATAAGGGATACCGTTACAAGCATTTAGAATTGCTTGTTGATCGCAGTCCGAAGAAGTAATAGGAGCTGTGGTATTACCTGAATTTGTATCACAAACATAATCATTTACGGTTGTACAATTCTGATTAGTTTCGCACTGTGGTACGCTGCCAGTATCGCCAAAAGTGTGGTGTAAATTAAGGTAATGTCCTAATTCATGAATTAGGACATTTTTTCGAATATCATTAGCTCTACCATTACGAAAAAAATAGTCTTTTTCTATGATGATACCATCTTTTAAACTATAATCACTGATTTGATTCACAGGATTATTTTGAGCGAATTGAGGAAATAAAGCATGCCCTGCAGGGTCGAGAGCGGTAAGGCTTGGGTATTTTATTTCATCAACTACCCAAATATTCAAATATTTGGAAGCGTCTTTTCTGCTAAGATTTTTGATTTGAAGTTCATTATCGGGCATTCCTGTCACGATAGTATTTTTGGGAAAATAGATATTGACTTGTGTATATGGATAAGGGATTATATATACTCCCTTATTAGCACACAATCCTATTTCTTCAGCTAATTTCAAACGAATCTGAGTATCGGAGTTCTCGGGATCATTTGATATACCCTGAGCAAGCAAAATATTAGCTTTATCAATAATGGCAACAACTTCTGCCTCGGTAGTAGTATTTCCAATAATGTGTACTACTGTAGGTATTTCATATATTATAGGCTGATGATTTTGAGCCTTTGTAAAAACCCAAAATAATAGCAATAAACATAGGTAAAGATATTTTTTTCCATTTTATTTTTGATTTTCAATTTTCAACCATTTTCCAGATTGAATGATTTTGTTTTTTTGAAAGAGTTGATAAGTGTATATCCCTGCTGCCCAACGATGTACATCTATAATTGAAGAAGGCACTCCTTGGTACTTAATTTTACCCAAGAGGTCATAAAAAATAATGTTCATATCTTTTGTTTCCTCTGCGCTTTCCAGTGCAATGTGTAAAAAATCACTTGCAGGGTTGGGATAAAGCGTGATGTAATGCTGATTTTGTAAATCGTTTGTAAAAACACCACCATTATTAGCTTTGTAACGTAAAATGACTATTTCACTCGTAGTCGTGATTGAGTCTTTTAATTTGCCAACGCCTGAGCCAGCAAAAATAATTCTTTTTTGGTCATCTAAAAAAAGTGTTGCAGCCCTAAGGGTTACATTGCCCAAATCGAGCTGGTTTACGCCATTTTTACCAAAAGAAGCATCTAATTTCCCAGTGGCATCATAGCGATACAGGGTCAATATTTGTTGTTGCCCAATATTAGTAACTATACTACCGCCGAGCAATAATTTGCCATCGTCTTGAAGATCAATGATTTGAATATTGAAATTAGGAATTTCTAAAACACCGTTTTTAGCGAAACTCTTGTCCACGTCGCCATTGTTATTGAAGCGATAAATATTTCCAGTGGTTTGCTTTGAAACACCGCATAAGATTTTGTTGTCTTTTTGTATTTTTATAGCAGAACCAAGATATGAAGCATTATTTTCATTTTCAAATAGGACAGTTCCTTTTTTACCAAAAGTGCTATCTACTTTTCCATCAAGACGATACCGCTGCAATCTATTGTAGTTTTTGCCATTAGAAAAACCAGCTGAACCATATACAATTGGTTTTCCATCGCTTTGTTCTGCAATCAATTCCGCTGAGGATTCGCTCTCTCCTAACAAATTGGAAACAATACCTCCATCAAAGGAATTGTCAAGATTACCATTCGCTTTGTATTTTGCTACTGCCCATTGGTAAATGGTAGTATCTCCTTCTATATCGCCCGCTATAAAAAAATCATTGTTTTTTGTTGGAAAAATTTGATATATTGAGTTTGTTGCATCTTGCCCCAAAATATCAGTAATAAAGCCATTATTACCAAAAGACTTATCTAATTTGCCATTACTCAGTAAGCGTGTTAAATACTTAGCTCCCGAAGGTGGGTTGAATAATACGACCCCCATCAGTTTTTGGTCAGGTGTAATTACAAGGCTTCGCAAATCATAACCTGCTGGCATATCCGAAATGATGATTTTTCCATTAGTTCCAAAAGAAGGATCAAACTGTCCATTGGGCAATACTTGATAAAGGAATTTTTCAGTAGTATTCCGCATAAAAAGCAAAATATTTCCATCATTTTTTTTAATTGTATTTACTAAACCAGGTAAATTAGGTAACCAAGGAAAGCTCTGCCTAAAAACACCCTTTTGGGCATAGGTAGAATCTAAAGTATTGTTTTGCCCAAAAAGCAAAGCACTTGATAACATACAGAATAAAAAAACTTTTTTCATGATGATAATTTTTTAAAGAGGTGGAAACCGTGATATTTTCCACCTCTAATAGTTTAGAAATTAAAATTATAGAAATAGACCACTCAGTCCATTAAAACTTGCCGTTATAATAGGAGCCGAAGTAGATCCTGCAGCTCTTACTATCGTATAAGTTCGAGAATCAGTTGCTACACCCGTGAGGAAATTAACCACACTGAGTTTTATTTTTATTTTTGCAGCTGCTGTACCTGGTAAAGGTATTGACGAGGCAAAGAAATTTGAACAAGTACCGCCACAAATTGTAATATTTGTGGACGAGGAAGCTACTTTTGTAGTAGGAACTATCGTAGCATTAGGATAAACCAAACAAGGCGTCGAAGTAGCAGTGTACGTAGGTGTAGGGTAACCCAATTGACCACAAGGTGTTAGTGGATTAGGTGAAACCAATAGACTGGTAGTTTTACATGGTCCAAGATTAGTACCAATACAAACCCAAACTCCAGACTCCACATTGGACATTTCTAATACTTCTACTTTAATTTTTGAGCCTGGCTGTGACGACCTACCTGTAGCTTCTGCGGTGTTGGTAACACTTTGTTGAGCAAGTTCTTCTTTACCAGCAATAGGATTTAGATGGCTATTTTCTTTAGAACAAGCCCATACGATAGTTGCCAAAAACAAGGCAGAAATTAGGATTTTTACGAAATTCTTCATAATTTTGTGCGAAATTTTAAAT
>JANMGN010000227.1:0-1975 GCA_031374645.1 Chitinophagales bacterium
GTTTTAATTTTACAGAAACCAACATCGGAAAACTCGAAATGATTTCGCCTTTGCTGACAACTTCTGTAACATTGCCCGATAATATTCGCTTATTTACACTTGTTTTGACTATAAAAGGAAAAGGTGGCAACTACCCTATTGGCTTTGAAAATATAGAAATTTCAGATAATCAGCCTGCACCACAAACCGTTCCTGTAACGCTTATTCCTGCTATTTTACAAGTGGAAGATAAAATTTCGCCTACGCTGACTTGTCCTTCTGATGTCACTTTGCCTTCGACTTCTGGTGGAACTGGCTTGGTGCAAGTCACTGGAATTGACCCTGCGGCGGGCGACAATTGTTTCTTAAAAGAAGTAACTTATACGTCGCTTGGAGCAACTACGCTCTCAGGTCTGAACAGTGCCAATGGAAAACTTTTTGCACCTGGCAATACGACTGTTATTTACAATGCACAAGATTTTGCTGGAAACGTAAAAACCTGTTCGTTTAATGTAAAAATCAGCCGTTTGGCTTTGCTTTTAAAAAATGACACTATCAGTTGCAACGACAACAAAGTGAAGGTAAAAGTTCGTGTACGTGACTTTAAAGATGTAGGAAAATTACAGTATTCTATCAATTTCAATCCTACAAAATTACAATATGTAAGTGGCTCTGCTACAATACCTAATGTAGCAATTTCGGCTGTAAGTAGTATCGTATCGGTAGGTGCTTCTACTGGAAAAATCATTATGAGTTTCGACCAACCAACAGGTTATGCCTTGGCTGATAATGATGTTTTATTTGAACTCACTTTTGATGTTTTAGACCAAACTATCAATAACGTTTATGACCTCACGATTGGCGACAAAACAGCAGAATTAAGAAACCCAACAGCTTCTACTTTCCTCGAAAGTAAAGACAGCAAGTTGTACATTTTAGATAAGATAGCTCCTGTAATTTCAGGTTGTCCGACTGCGGCAATTACGATTTTAACTTCTGCTTGTGATACGACAGTTACTTGGTCGCCTATTACGGCTACTGACAATTGTTCTACGCCAACTGCAACTTTTACAAAAGTTTCTGGCGATGTTTTTCCTGTTGGAAAAACAACTGTTATTTATACTTTTACGGATAAAAATGCTAATAAAAGCGTTTGTAATTTTGGTGTTTTTGTAAAAGATGCCATTGCTCCGACCATAACATCTTGCCCGACTGATACAATTTTAATTCCTCTAAATACAAACGCTTGTAACGGCGATGTTCCAGCGATAACACCTGCATTTACAGACAATTGCTCAGGTGGAACTGTTTCGCAATCTCCTGCGGCAGGTACTATTTTAGGATTAGGTGTTCATAAAATCACACTTACTGTTACAGATAAAAGTACAAATACAGCAACTTGTGTACGCTATATCAAAATTGAAGATAAAACTGCCCCTGATTTTGTTAATTTCCCTAATCCAGCATTTATTTTCAAGGCATCTGACCCAGGATTTTGTGGTGCAAAAGTGAACTGGACAAAACCAACAGCAAGCGATAATTGTGATGCTGCGCCCATTGTTTTACAAAGTAAATTTCCTTTAGATTTTTTCGGAATTGGCTTAGATAGTGTTCAGTTTATTGCGCTCGATAATGCAGGAAACGCAAAAAGTGCTTTTCTGAAAATAAGAATTTATGATGCAGAACCTCCGAAATTTACGGATTGTCCAAAAGGTTCTATTGATACGATTTTATACGCTACAACAGATTGTGATGCTATTTTCAAAGCTCCAACTTTACACGCAAAAGACAACTGTATCAATGGTATTTTTGATGTTTTTCCAAAAGATGCACCTGCAAATAATGTTTATAAATTAGGAAAAACCATTTTTGAATATGTCGCACAAGACAAAGATTTGCCTAATAAAACAGTATGCGCTTTTACAGTCACTGTAAAAGATACTATTCGCCCGACAATTACTTGCGCAAAAGATACGATTTTAAGCACGGGAACTAC
>JANMGN010000246.1:0-8112 GCA_031374645.1 Chitinophagales bacterium
AATACGCATTTGGTTTTTTATCAATGTAAGCACCGCCCGTATTTTCATTGTTTTTTGCCAAAGCATCAAAAATTTCGGGAATACTCACGCCCATTGCCTTCAAACGGTCAGGATTTACAGCTACTTCATACTGTTTTACAATACCGCCAAAACCTGTCGCTTCCGCTACTCCTGCGATACCATATAATTGTCGAGCAACAATCCAATCCTGCATCGTCCGCAATTCCATGGCGGAATATTTGCTTTCGCTGCCTTTTTTTGGGTGTATCACGTACTGATAAATCTCGCCCAAGCCCGTTGTAACAGGTGCTAATTCGGGCTTTCCCATACTGGGAGAAATATCTTTTTCGGCTTGTTTTAGTTTTTCGCCGATGAGTTGTCGGGCAAAATAAATATTGGTTTCGTCTTTGAAAACTATCGTAATCACGCTCAATCCGAAGCGAGAAAACGAGCGCATTTCGACAATATCGGGCAAATTTGCCAAGGCTTTTTCAATCGGATAAGTCACGTATTGTTCCACTTCTTGCGCTGCCAACGTAGGTGCTTGCGTGATAATCTGTACCTGATTGTCGGTAATATCGGGCAGCGCATCAATCGGCAATCGAGATGCACTCCATGCGCCCCAAACGATGAGCAGCAAAGTCATTAAACCAATAATGAGTTTGTTTTTTATAGAAAAAAGAATGATTTTATCTAGCATATTTGTGTAAATAACGGGTTTACGTTGCGTAACGTCGTTGAGGTTTTGAACCTCGACGACGTTAGTTAATACAACGCTGAAGAAAAAACGATAAAAAAGTTAGTAAAATCTACGCTCGTGGCGGTTGGAAAATCGAAGCCAGATATTGGCTACAAAGGTTTTTTTCGTAGAAAGGAAAAATAGACTTTTGTGCAAAAAACGCATCAATACGCTCTTTTTTCAATAAAAACGCAGGTACAAGGTCACAAAAAAGCAACACAGAAGAAGAAGTATTGACATTATCAAACGGTAAATGTTTGTGGTGTTGATGCTCGTCTGTTTGTTGTTTATGGTTTTGGTCAAGGTAATGTAAATGTAGGAAAGCCAAAAAATTGATACTCGGATTTTCGACTTGATGCTCTTGAAAATGTTCGATTAATTCCACGGTTTTGCACATCTCAGCCAAAAAGGTATTGCTTGAAATGAGTTGAATGCAAAAAAGAAGAATTAAGATTTTTTTCATTAAAAAAAATTATAATGCAAAGATATATTATTTTCTAATAATTATAACTCATTATTATGATGATTTTCTTTGAAAAGATTATTTTTGCAAAAACATTAGATACTAAGTAATTGGGCTAAAATAACTAAAAATTTTTAAAAGGAAGTCATTGTAAAAACAATAACGTAACTTCCTTATAGTCAGTTACTTATATTATTTTTACAATGACAAAAAATTATCGATTATTTCTATACGCCCGCTTATGACAAATTTTATAAAAAGTGCTTTTATTATAGTTCTTTTTTCTTTTTTTGCTTGTAAAAATGAAGAAAAAAAGAACACTTCTAATATTTTTCGATACAATCAGCACAACGCTATTACGTCGCTTGACCCTGCTTTTTGTCGGTCGCAATCTAATATTTGGTGTGTCAATCAAATTTTTAATAGTCTGCTACAATTAGATGATAGTTTGAACGTAAGACCTTGTTTATCAAAAACTTATACTATTTCTGATGATGGTTTAGTTTATACTTTTAATCTAAGAAATGATATTTTTTTTCACGATGATGCTTGTTTTCCAAATGGAAAAGGTAGAAAAATGCAAGCGGAAGATGTAAAATACAGTTTTGAGCGTATTTTAGATAATACCGTTGCCTCGCCAGGCAGTTGGATTTTCAGAGGAAAAGTGGCAGAAAATCAGCCGTTTGTGGTTAGAAATGACAGCACTTTTGAGTTGCATTTGCTCAAGCCTTTTCGCCCGATGTTGGGTATTTTGACCATGCAATATTGCTCTATTTTGCCGCATGAAGCGATAGAAAAATATGGCAAAGATTTTCGTTCGCATCCGATAGGAACTGGTGCTTTTTGCTTCAAAAAATGGCTCGAAGGTCAAGGTGTTTTTATGCAAAAAAATACTAATTATTGGGAAAAAGACAAGAATGGAAACGCTCTACCCTATCTTGATGGTATAAAAACTTCTTGTATCACGGAACGTAAAACTGCTTTTTTAGAACTGATAACCAACAAGTTAGACTTTTTAACAGGTCTGGAAAGCTCTTATGTGAATGAGCTTTTGACCTCACGAGGCGACCTTATTCCTGCACAAGCCGAAAAGCTAAATTTTCTGAAAGCTCCTTACCTCAATAGCGAATATATAGGTATCAATATGCAGCAAAACAACAACGCCTTGACGAATAAAAAAGTACGTCAAGCACTGAATTTTGCCATTGATAGAAAAAAAATGTTGCGTACGCTGCGCAATAGTGTTGGCAAACCTGCGATAAGCGGTTTTTCGCCTATTGGGTTGCCTTCTTTTGATGCCGAAAAAGTGAAAGGTTACGCTTATAATCCTGATAAAGCTCGTCTTTTGCTCGAAGAAGCTGGTTTTCCAAATGGAAAAAATTTACCCGAAATCAGCTTAAATACAAGCAATGATTATGCTGACATTTGCACTTTTTTAGCCAACGAATGGTCGAAAATAGGTGTGAAAGTGAATGTAGATATTTTGGAAGCGGCGACACTTCGGGAGATGATGAGTAAAGGTCAGGCTTCGTTTTTTCGTGCTTCGTGGATAGCGGATTACCCTGATGCGGAGAGTTTTTTAGGTGTTTTTTATTCCAAAAATCCCTCGCCACCGAATTATACTCGTTTTTCTAATGCAGCGTTTGACCGTCTTTATGAGGCTTCTTTATCTGAAAATGACGATGCCAAACGCTATGATTTGTATCACAAAATGGATATGATTTTGATAGAAGAAGCTCCTGTTGTCTTTTTATTTTATGATGAAATTGCTTCTTTTTTGCCTAAAAATGTAGCAAATTTGAGAACAAATGCTATGAATTTACTGAGTTTGAAAAGGGTTGAAAAAAAAAATAGTTTATCCATGATTTTGGCGGAATAGATTTATTGCGCTCTATAAACCCGTGAGGTATTGAAGACCTCACGGGTTTTACCGTGGAAGTTCCGCCAAAATCATGGATGAACCTTAAAAAAATTAATTTGTAACGAATAATGTGTCATCCTGAAATCACCTTCCTTTTCACTAACAATTTTTCAAAATCCACAAAATCTCCTTCAAAATTTCGCAAATTCCGTCTTGTTTCTTTTATAATATTGACCATTAGCTTTTTGGCTTTTCGTGCGTCAGCTCCTTTTTCAATGAAGGCATCTGACAAACGAAATTCTTTCATTTTATCTGCACAAAACGATAATCCTCTAAAACTACTCAGCATTTTGGATATTTGGTACTGCATTTCTGTATCAAAAACCAAATTTGGATTTCTTTCAATATAAGACAAACTGATGCTAAAAACTGAAAAATTTGCCAAATTATGTTCCGCATCAATCTCCATCAATGAAATATCATCCTTTTCCAGATACCTATTTATCCTAACAATACTGCTATCAATATTGGCATAATCAATCCCTTTTCGTTCCGTAACATCTTGTTTAGTTTCTGAATAAAAATTGCGCAACGCAATCTGTAATTTTTCTTTTTCTTGATAATTTTCGTACATTCTATCCACCGAAAAAGCTAAAAGCACACTGAAAAATAGTACAAAAATATCTTTTCCCAATGATTTTAAAGTACGATACAGATTTTTTACAAAAAAAATTAGTTTTTCCACAGTAAGTTTTTTTTTAGTGTCTATCTCATAAGGCTTACTTCGCCTTTGAGTAATTGTTCGCTATTGTCTTTGAATAAAACCTTTGCATTGAAAATAAAAACACCTGCTTGCGCCTCACTATTATTGAAAGTGCCGTCCCATTTACTATTGCTGTTGTTGCCTTGAAAAACAAGATTTCCCCAACGGTCAAAGATGCGCAAATATAGGATTTCTTTTATGCTTTTGTTGCCAAAAACTGTAAAAAAATCATTTATTTGGTCGCCATTGGGCGTGAAAGCCGTTGGTATGTACAGATCTTTATTGACTGTTACTCGTATAATGTCACTTGCTTCACAACTAAATTTGTCTTTGATTTTTATTTCGTACTCTCCTGTTTTTGAGGCTTTTAAAATAGGGTTCATACAATTTTTACACGAAAGGTCGCCTATTTTTGTCCAAAAAATATCTATGGGCGTGATATTACTTTGGGCTAAAAGCTGGATTTCGTCGCCTGCATAAACTTCAATATCGTCGCCTAAACTGACCGTTGGAATAAGTTGTTTTGCCACTAAAATATTTTGCGTTACAGTGCAATTATTGGCATCGCTGAGTTGCAAATTATAGTTGCCTTCACTCAGATTTTTGAAACTAAAAGGTGTTTGTTGCAGCGTAAACTCCGCTTGGTTAAGTTTGATTTTTAAGGGAAAAATAGCATTGACGCTGTTTTCTAACTTAATTTCAGCCGAATTTGCAGACTTACAATTTAGAGGCAAAACCGTGGTTTGAAAACTAATTTTTTCGGGTGCAGAAAGACTTATTGCTCCAACCCATTCGCAAGCGAACGCATCACTGATACTAACTTTGTAAATTCCTGATTTTAAGTTGTTTACAAAAGCAGTATTTACACCGTTTGACCATTTAAACGTTAGCGGGTTTATCGCACCACTAAGGTTTTCTACTTTAATTTCTCCATCTTGATTGCTTTCGCAACTTACACCAAAACCATTGTAGTTCTTGGCTAAAAGCGATGGGTTTAAAATAGATTGTTGTACTACGAAAGTATCTTTTCCTACCAACGTGCCTTTTGTAACAGTCACGTAATAAGTACCGCCTTTTGAAACTTCTATGGCTGGCGATTTTTCGCCATTTGACCACAAATAGGTATCAAAAGTATTTGCTACAACAAGTGTTACTTTTTCATTTTTACATATTTTGTCTTTTCCTCCGATAGCTAGTTTTATAAAATTAATAGATTTTACATTGATAATCGCTACGTTTTTACATCCGTTTTTATTAGTGATTATTACTGTATAAATGCCTGATTGTGTGATGTTTATACTTTGTGTGCTTTCGCCTGTGTTCCACAAATAAGAGCTAAAACCTGCACCAGCGTCAAGTAAGGTAGGAGTGGCATTGATTATGAGCGTATCCCCTTTAATGTTGGTTTGAGGCAGCGGAATTTCTACAATTTTTAAACTCGAAGTAGCCGAGCAGCCAAATTTATCACTCACTGTTAGCGACCAAGTTGTATTACCTTTTGTGCTTATAGTATCTTGGCTCAAAACGGCTTGTGAAGTATTTTTCCAAGTGTATGTCAGTACGTTTTTGTCCGAATTACTCAAAATAGTCTTTTCATTTTCGCATAAAATACTATCTCCTAAGATATTTCCTTTTAGGTTATTTTTCACCACATTTACAAAAATAGTATTGCTTGATTTGCATACTCCGTCAGAAACAGAAACAATATAAGTATCCGATTTTGAAACATTAATAGTATTATTTTTTACGCCGTTTGACCATTCAAAAGTATTGAATTTATTACTGTTGGCAATACTCAAAGCAGTATTTTTTCCTTCACAAAAAAGTGTATCGCCAACGATTTTTGGGGTTTCTAAATCTTGCTCAACTACTGTAATTTCATTTTCGCCTATACAACCCGCTACATCGCTCACACTCACTTTGTATTGCCCAGATTTGTCTATAATGATACTGTTTGTTTGATTGCCATTCGACCAAAGATAGGTTTTGTAGTTGTCCGTTTTTAAAGTCAATTTTTCGCCTTTGCAGAGTATTTTACTACCCAAAATTGGAGGTAAAAGTCCATTTATTTGAGTAACATTGACAAATGTAGTACCAATACAACCTTCTGTATCTGTGACGGTTAGTTCATATTGTCCAGCTTTATTAACGGTTAAAAAACTATCTTTTGCCGTTGTGTTCCATAGATAAGAATTGTATTTTTCGCTACTCAAAATAGTAGAACCGCCCAAGCAAAAAGTAGGACTACCAAGGATTTTGGGTGTAGGGTTTTGCGTATTTTTGACCCAAATACTTTTTTCCGAAAAGCAACCAAAATTATCTGTAACACTAACTTTATATACACCTGCCGAAACATTTGTGACGCTATTTGTACCATTGTTGTTATTCCAAAGATAAGTTGAAAAATTATTTTCCACGCTTAAAGTTGTTGTACTATTGGGGCAAATAAGCGAATCGCCTTCAAAAGCGATTTTGATGTTATTTTTTACTACATCTAAGGTTACATCTGCCGAACCGCTGCACGCTCCGTCATTTACAGTTACGCTATAAGTACCTGATTTTAAGGCTTTTAATGTAGAACCAACAGAACCATCGCTCCAAAGATAAGTTTGAAATCCAGCACCGACATCAAAAGTCGTTTCAGCGCCTTCACAAATTTGTTTTTTACCTGCAATCGTTGGGCTAAGGCTACTGCTTAGGCTTATTGTTACGTCTGACGAGCCTTTGCAACCTTTACTATCGGTAACCGTCACGCTGACATTTCCTACTGTACTCACTTTTGCATTAGCGGTAGTTGCTCCGTTTGACCATAGATAACTCACTGCATTTGTGGCGTTTACGCTCAAAGTAGTGCTATTCCCAGGACAAAAACTACTCGAACCTGTAATTTGAGCTGCAACAGATTGAGGCGAAATAAAGAACTGATCGGATGCTTTGCAGCCGTTATTGTCTGTAATTGTTACGCTATAATTTCCACTTTGGGTCGCTTGAAAAGTAGAATTGCTGCTATTATTAGTCCATTGGTATTGTGCAAAATTGCTATTTGTACTCAAAATAATAGTACCGCCACTTGCACAAATCGTATTATTTCCTTGTATTTTGACGTTGGGACTGTCAAAAGCTACTATATTGACGGTACTTATTGCAGTACAAGCACTCGTATTAGTGGCAGTTACAGCATAAGTGCCTGCTGTATTTACACTAATGGAACTACTCGAAGCCCCATTTGACCATTTGTAATTGGCATTTGAGGCAGAAGCACTCAATACAGTGCTATTTTGTGGACAAAATCCGAGCGTTCCGCTTAGGGCAAGGTTAGGTGCGTTTGCAGGTGTGATTAAAATAGAATTGACCACAGTACAACCTTGAAAATCCGTTGCAGTAACACTATAATTTCCCGCTTGAGAAAAACTTGCGTTTTGCCCAGTTTTGCCATCGCTCCAAATATAATTTGCATAAAATCCATTGACAGAAATACTCGTGCTTGAGTTCGGACAAACCTCCAATATACCACTAAAAGTAGGTTTAGGCGCATCCTTCACAGCTACCTGCGCTGTAGTGCTACAACCAAAAGCGTCAGTTGCCACTACACTATAAGTTCCTGCTTGTGTTATATTTATACTGGAAGTATTCTGCCCATTGTTCCAGTTGTAAGTTGAAAATCCACTTCCAGCATCAAGAGTTGCTTGTCCCGAACAC
Organism: Chitinophagales bacterium; assembly: GCA_031374645.1. Lineage (GTDB taxonomy): Bacteria > Bacteroidota > Bacteroidia > Chitinophagales > Saprospiraceae > CANHEE01. The sequence goes on from JANMGN010000246.1 coordinate 7,526, forward strand.
AATTGTGACGGTGCGTTAATGAGTACAATAGGCTTCGGTTGCACGCTAACTTGTACTTGTTTGCTATCGCTACAAATACCGTTGGAAACGCTTACGGTATAGCTAGTATTTACCAAAGGTACAACATTTATGGAAGGCGAATTTTGCCCATTACTCCATACGAAAGAAACACCTCCACCTGCGACGAGTGTCGCACTTTGTCCGCTACAAATCGTCACATCTGCAGATAGGCTTGCCACGGGTGGAGCTACTACAGTCACATTTACTTCGTCTGTTTTAGTACAACCCAAAGCATCGCTTACGGTTACAGTATAAGTGGTTGTACTGTTTGGCGTGACGGTATTCGTAGCGGTATTGGTGCCATCACTCCAAGTAAATGTCGCATTGGGAGTACCCGAAGCGGTCAAAGTTGCACTCTGACCATTGCATATAGTGAGGTCATTACCAGCATTTGCAGTTACTGTGTTTACAGTTACTTGGGTTTGCGCCACGGCTGTGCAAACGTTAGCATCGCTTATTGTTACGGTATAAACCGTAGAAGAAGAAGGTATTGGATTTATATTTTGATTGTTTTGTCCATTGCTCCA
>JANMGN010000255.1:0-7547 GCA_031374645.1 Chitinophagales bacterium
CATGTACTTATCTTTTGAAGTCGCAGGAACGGTATAAGTAAATGTTTTTGTAATAACCTCGCCAGTTTTTGGGTCAGTTTTCAAATCATCACCTTCGGGTGCTGTCAATAATGCACGTGCGGTGTGATTGTAAAACATTTTTGATGCAGGAACAGGATTTGCTAATTTTTCATAACCACCCATAACGCCAGCTGCACCACCTGCATACGCATTAGCTTGATTGTAAGCAGAAGTAGTTCCTTTTACGGAATCTTCCATCACGACCGCAACCAATTTGTAGTTACCTGGTTTTGTATTAGCGTTGAAAGTAACTTTTACTTCCACCTTCATTTCTTTTGTTTTTGCATCAAAAATCACTTTATTTTCGATTTTTGCATGAGCAGGCTCTACGATACGAGCAAAAAAGTTATCTTCCAAAGCACTTGGATCGATGTCTTTATTTCTATCTACAAGTACATTCGGATAACCGTCTGATTCTACTTGTGTTGCGTATTCTGCCAATAACATCGGCTCAGATGCAGAACCACCGTGAATGGCAATTCCTACAAAATAGTCAGGATATTCTTTTGCCATCAAACCCATAAAAACATGACCACGTGGACACCACTGACACCAAGTACCAGTTGTTTCCTCCGCTACTACCTTTTTACCAGGCGCAGGAACGATTACGTTTACAGTCAAGTCTTTTTTGTTATTTAACAAATCGTCATCTGCTTTTCCATTTACTTTCGTGATGGTAAAGTTCAATTTGTTTGCAATAGCATCAGCAGTATAATTTTCTTTTGTTGTAAAACTAAAAGTCGCCAAAGGCAATATTTGTAAACCTGTTAATTTATCAGTGTAAGTAGAAGAACCATCTGTCCAAGTGTAATCCAAAGTCTTGATAGTATCTTTTCCTAAATTGCGGAATGAGCCACCAACGACAAATTCTTTGCCTTTGAGTGCTTTATTTTTCATAGCAATAGCCGTCATAGCTGCATCTAATTGTTTAGGCACAAAAGGCGTAAAAGTAGTAGAAACATCATCTACATAAAATAAAGCATTTGCATCAGAAGGATAAATATTCAAAGCAAACAACTTATTGACAGGTGTGCTGAATTTTGCCACTTTTACGTCGTCCAAAGAAATAGTCCAAGTATTACTTGTCATATCTATGTTAGCAGTATATTTTACCCAAGTGTCTTGCTTGAAAGTTGTTTTACCCTGCTCTCCGCCTGCGGCAGAAGAGTTTACTCTAAAAGTACCGTCAGCATCAAAATTAACATCTAAAACCCAAACGCCACCAACTGGAGCATTTGCTTGATAATTAAAATAAGCTGTTTTTCCTTTTGGAACATAAAACCACATTGTGTTTTCAAAAACACCTACATCGTAAGTTACTTTTTTAGCAACAAGGTCAAAAAAAGGCAACACAAGGTCAGTTGGTCCACCAGCTGCCAAGGTTGAGCTAAATTTTGCAGAAAAAGTACCTCCGTGTGCTTTTTCATTAGATACCTTAGTGTCTTCGGTAGTACCTGGTTTGATAGACCAAGTTGTCCATTTAGTATTTGTTTTTGCTACGAAATCACCTGCTTTGTAGGCTTCAAAATCGTCGCTAAACGTTTGTGCGCTAAGGTTTACAGCACAAAATACGCTCAAAAATAGTAGTATTTTTTTCATGAAAAAAAGTTAGAATTGTTTAGAATATTTGTTAAATAAAAATAAAGACAAAACTACATTTTTATTTTTTCAATATTCCAAAAATTAATAGTTTTTTGACGAAATTTTTTAAATAAATAAAAAATGCTTATCTTTGTATAAAATATTCTGCTACCTAAATAGTTACAAAAAAATTCTTTTTATGAAAAAAATAATTTTATTATTTACTTTTTTAATTCCCATTTTTTGTTTTGGGCAAAATGAAAGTAATATCAAAAGAAGTAATGACACTCGCACAGAAATTGATAAAAAAAGTATTACAGATGAGATGAAAAAAGAAGTTTCAAAAGATGATATTTCATTTTTGCCCGATACACCGTCAGAGTTTAAAGGCGGTATTTCAGCATTGATGAAGTTTCTTACAAATGAAATTAAATATCCCGCAGAAGCAAGGGAAGATGGAGTTCAAGGAAAGGTCACAATAAAGTTCACTATCGAAGAAGACGGTAGTATTAGTAACCCTACGCTTATAACAAAAATAAATCCCTTGTTAGATAATGAAGCATTGAGAGTTATTTCCAAAATGCCAAAATGGATACCTGCTATGAATAAAGGAAAAGCATGTCGCAGTTATTTTACTGTTCCGATTAAATTTGGATTATAAAAAACGCCTAATGCAGTGTTTGCATTGGGCGTTTTTTATTTATAAACTATCCTCTCAACCTAACTATTTCACTACCTAATTCGACCCTAAAAATAGTTCCTTTTTCGCTGCTCTCAAAGTCTATTGAGCCATCGTATTTTTCAGCAATTGCTTTACAAATCGCTAAACCAATACCTATGCCTTGATTTTTATTGCTTCTGTCTTCTCTATGAAAAAGATTGTATATTTTATCTTTTTGAATATTTGAAATTCCAATTCCGTTGTCTTGTACGCTGATTTCGAGGCGATTAGAAGCTATTTTTCGTGAAGCGATATGAATAATGGGCTTTTCGTTAGAAAACTTCAAAGCGTTACACAACAGGTTTTTGATTAATTCTAAACCGTGATTGTACTTTATAGACAAAGTTGGCATATCATTATCATAGGTAACAATTGCCTTTGATTGTTTTATTCCATCAGCGTGAAAATGTAAAACTTCTGCAACGACGATATTGAAATCACAAGTTTCGTTTATGGTATCATCGTCGGCTACGATAGAAGAATATGCCAAAAGCCCTGAAAATAAATCGCTCATTTTTTGGGTACTATTGACGACATAAGTCATGTACTCCTGAGCTTCGGCATTGAATTGCGTTCCGTATTTTCGCTGGATAAGATTTGTAAAGCTGCCTATACTCCTCAAAGGTTCTTTTAAGTCATGCGCTGCCACATAAGCCACTTGTAACAGACTATTGTTGTGTGCTTCTAAACGTTTGTTTTGAGCAAAAAAAGCATCTTTTTTCAACTCTAATTGTTTGTTTTTGCGCCAGTTATATATAGAAAATAAAATTAATAAAATAAATAAACCTAAGGCGTACAAAGCATAAATTTTAATTTTTTGTGCTTTTAGCGATTGTATTTCTTTGTCGTTTTGAGCTACATCATATTTGAATTGCGCTTCTGTAAATTCTTTTTTTCGGTCGTCCTCGAAGAGTTGCGCACTGATTTGTGCAGAGCGTGTCGAATGAAAATACGCCTTTGAAAAATCTTTGTTATCGGCAAAAATTTTTGCTAATTCGGAGTGATTAGAAGCAGCGATTTCTTTAAAACCAAGCGAATCGGTCAGTAAAAGGCTTTTTTGAAAAGTAGCAATGGCTTCTGATTTTTCATTTTTTGCAAGATACAATTTACCCAATTTGTTGTAATAATTTGCATTTCCGTAAGGTAACAAATAAGGCAAAAGCTGTTGGCATTGGTAAAAAAAATCTTCTGCTTTTTCGTACTGCTTTTGTTCGTAATAATTATGGGCAATGGAAAGAAAAGTTTCTCCTAAATTACGTTTATCGCCCGTTTTTTGAAAAATTTGATAAGAAATTTGATTTTTTATTAATGCCTCCGTGTTATTTCCCTTTGCCAATTCTACGTCTGCAAAAACCCTTAAAACCTTTGCAATACGAGTAGAATCATTGATTTCTGTTGCCATTCGCAATGCTTTTTCAGCACTGCTATACGCCATGTCTATATTTTTTGCTTTGAGATAAATGCTCGCAATATTTTGCTGGGTAATCGTAGCACCTTCTTTATTGCCTGCGCTTTCGGCGATTTTCATAGCAAGGATATAGTGCTGAATTGCTTTTTCAAAGTCGCTCATCATAGAATACATCGAGCCAATGCCATGATAACCAAACTCAACCATCTCCTTATCACCTATTTTTTCAGCTTCGCTTATACATTTGAGATGAAAATCCTGAGCAATTTTGTATTGCCCCATTTTCTTATGGATAATAGCCCACTCGTTTAAAATATCAAGTTTTCGATTAGGAGGAACTTCACTTTTTTCACTCCACACCAAGGCTTGAGCATAGAAATCCTTAGCCTCTTGCAGACGATTATTGTCTTCCATGATAGCCCCAAGTTTTCTATATGATTCGTAAATCATAAACGTATTTTGCTCATTCTGAGCCAGTTGCAAAGCAGATTTGGCAAAATACAATGCTTGATTGATGTCCACATCTGCTTGCTCGACTGCTTTTTTGAGTAATGTTTCTACCTGACTTCCTGACGTTGATTGCGCTAAAAGTAAACCATGCAAAGTGAATATAAAAAGGAGTAAAAAGAGTTTTCTCATCAAAAAAAATTATTGTTCATTTTGCAGAACCGCTGACAATTTGAAATTTTTGTTGCCATTAAAATGTTGCATAAATTGCTCTACTTCGTTTAGAGCTATCTTGAAATCGCCGATTTTTTTACCAGCGTCTGTTCTGCAAATAATAGCCATGTGTCGTTTTTTTTCTTCACAAGTATAAATGTAACCACCTTTGATATTAGACAATTCAGATGGAGATAATGTTTGTTTAAAATTTGTATTTGTGTTAATAACAGATTGATTTTTAAATATTTATAAATTTATTATTTGTCTTCTCCTTGATAATTTTCCATAAAACTTGCAGCAGAACTTGTTGCTACTTTGTAATCCCGAATTTTATTTCCTTGGTCATCATAAGCAACGATTGTCATAACATTTCGCTTTCGTTCTTCGCAGGTAAAAGAAAAACCACCTTTGATTTTATTTGCCTCTTGTTTCGTGAGAAACACCATATTTTTAAGTAACTTCATAAAATTGTGTTTAAAAATTTGAACAGAAATTGTTCACCTATTTAGGCTATTGCCAAAATAAATGCAGTGTGTGATAAAGTTACGCAATAAGGGAGGAAATAAAAAAGGGAGGTGTTTTGTAACAAAACGTTGTGCAAAGATAATAAATTTTGTTCGGATTGTCAAGTAAAAAATATTTGAAAAAAGTATAAAATGTGTTAAAATATTTTTTTGTGACATAGTATTTTTTAAAATTAAAAAAACTATATTTTTAATAAATTAACATTCAGTAAATTATACATTGCAAAAAAAACAAAATGATACTTTTTTTGTATAGTACATAAATCTGTACTAAAAGAATTTGTTTACTATTTTTTTTTCCTGTAATATTGCAAACTTGTGAATAAAAAAATCATACATATACTTTCTTTTTTTTTGATTTCGCCTTTTTGTGCCGATGCACAATCTGATGCGATTACGCTTTTAGAAAGCATCGAAAATAAAATAGAAGTCGCTGATAATCAAAGAGATACGAGTATTCTTATAGATGAATTAAGGAGTGGCGTAGTAGCTTTTTCTAACTACGAACTCGACGAAAAGGCATTTTTTTACTTTGGAAAATTGTCTGCATTGTCCAATTCAAAAATACAAGCTGACAGTAAAATCAATGCTGTTTATGAAGCTATCGCCAAAATTTATTGCCGTAAAAAAGAGTATTTTATTGCTGCAACATACCTCGAGAGAGCAATAAAAATTGCTAATAGCACACAGCAAACCAAAAAAACTATTCAATACTCCTTGCAACTTTGTGATATTTTGCTGCTCAATACAAGTGAAAACAAACAAAAAACGAAAGAAACCTTACAAAGCATTTTTTATTTATTAGAAAAAAACCCTGATGATACACTTTTGGGCACATTTTTGCGCCAAAAGGGAACATTGGCATTAGCTGAAAAAAAATACGACGAGGCTATTTTACAATTGGAAAAAGCAGTTGTTTTTTTTCAAAAAATAGAAAACACAACAGAAAAAATACAATGCTTTAGCTCGCTCAGTAAAGCGTACGAACAAAAAAATAATCCATCAAAATCGCTTTTTTATTTACAAAAACACCTAAGCGAAAAAGATAAAAATACACCAAATGTAAGAAATATAAAAGAAATATATGAAGGTAGAAAAAAAGATAAGTCGCTGATTATCAGTGATGAAAATGAAAAAAATCAAATACAAAAAATTGCTAAGTCAAAATTTTTAATATTTTCCCTCTTGTTTTTGATTGCGCTTTTAAGTTTTATTTTTGCATATTATCACAAAAAATCGAAGCAAAAAATTAGCCTTCAAAATACCAACATCCAAGCAATGATGAACGAACTCAAAGCGTTCAATTACTCCGTTTCGCACGATTTGAAAGCACCGCTTGTGGAGATGTATAATTCGCTTTCTCGGATTGAAAAAGACGAAACCGACAAACTCAATCAAGCGAATCAGGCGAAAATTCAACAAGTAAGCCGCACCCTTCTGAATACTAAAAAAATGATTGATGAAATGTTGGCGTACTCTATTACAGATAATCAAGGTTTTGAGCCACAAAAATTTGATACCAAAGAATTACTCGAAGACCTTATGTACCAATTTTCGGAAACGATAGAAATAAAGGGAATTACGGTACGAATTGCACCAAATTTTCCACAGATTTATGGCGATTTGGCAATGATTCGCCAGGTTTTTCAAAATTTGATTTCCAATGCCATCAAGTTTTCACAAAATAATCCCGCACCAATGCTGCAATTGGATTACAAAAAAGAAAAAAATAGACTAATTTTTTCTGTTAGCGACAATGGAATTGGTTTTGACACAAAATATAAAAATAAACTATTTCAACTTTTTAAAAGGCTGCCTACCCAAGAAAAATTTGAAGGAATTGGCGCAGGATTGGCAATCGTAAAAAGAATTGTAGAGCGACATGGCGGAGAAGTTTGGGCAGAAGGAAGCCCCAATAAAGGCGCTGTATTTTATTTTTCGCTACCAAAATTATCATAAAAAATCTTAATCGCCTCGCCTTTTGAGTGTACATTTAGTGCCTTATAAATCCGACGAATATAATGCCCAACTCCATCTTCGGTTATCTTCAGTTTTTGAGCAATCATCTTATAACTCCAACCTTCTGCAAGAAATTTCAAAACTTGTGTTTCCCTTGGATTCAAGCTCAAAACAGTTGATTTTCCTGTATTTGCAATGTAAGCAATCATGTATTTTGCCATTTTAGGCGAAAGCGCAGCACCGCCTTCGTTGAGTACATTGATGTAATCCTGTACATTTTTCATCGTAGAATCCTTCAAAATATAACCCGAAGCACCCAAATTAAAAGCCAGCATTAGCTTGCTTTTATCCTCAAACATGGTGTACATAATAACTTCTGTATCGGGCATTTTTTCCTTTATTTCAGCCAACGCTTCCAACCCCGATTTACCTGGCAAATCAATATCCAAAAATAAATATTTTATAGGTTGCCAATCTTTAAAACTAATCAAAAACTCCTCTACGCTTGGCGACGCTACCAAACATTTGGTAAAACCATCATTTTCAGTTCCTAAAAAATAGCTTGTAAATTCAGCTCGAACCTGAGGTAAATCGTCGATTAATGCAATGAAAGTTGTTTTGTTTGAAGGAC
>JANMGN010000267.1:0-9984 GCA_031374645.1 Chitinophagales bacterium
TGATATTCAGCAGTTGCTTCATTGGTTGTAGTTGTTGTTGTACCAATAGCTATTTGAGCTAAACGTCCTGTAGTACCCACTACTTTACCCGTAGGGAAAATAAATGATGTCGCACCAATTTTTCTGATTGGACCATTGACAAATGAAGTTGCACTTGCACCAGAAGTTGATGCACCCGCAATTAATGTCAATAGATTTGTAGTAGTAGTATTTATCAGACCAGCTGTCAAAGTTAATACACCTGACATTGATAAGGGTACATTCAAGGTAACACCACCAGTAACACCTGATGTGTTGTTTATTGTGACACCACCTAAGCTAAATGTACCGCTACCGCTAATTGATTGCGGTGCCAGTGCTGGAGATATTACATTTGAAAGTATCGTACTGAAACTTAAAACACCCGTTGTTGTCGCAGCACTAAGAATACCATTGTTAATAATATTTCCTGCAACACTTATTGGTATTGCTGTTAAAATCCTAAACTCGCCGTTCGTAATGGTTAAATTACCTACTATACCCGCTTGTGCTGCAAGTGTAACAAATCTATTTGTACCCGCTGGAGCATTAACGATAACGTTACCAAATGACAAACGTCCTGTACTACTAATAGCAGTATTGAAAAAACCATTTGTCGCACTACCACCTGGATGTACAGAAACACCGTCACCAAACTGAACCGTAGTACCCGTTGTAGGTATATTATAGTGAGCAGTTGATCCGTAATTTAAGGCGTAGTCACTTGCGCCTGCTCCAAAGTGTGGATCGACTAAAGTAATTGTACCACCGTTCAAAGCTAATGTTGTTCCTGTATTAATTCTGAAAATAGAAGTACCAGTAGCGACACTACCGCCTACTGTACCATTGTTACCGTCTATATTGAAGTTACCAGCAGTCATTGTTAAAGATGAACCATTTGCGAAGTTTGCATTACCATTGTGTGTGATTGTTCCACCACCAATAATAATATTACCACTTACAGATAGTGTACGTGCGCCACCACCTGTAAGACCAATATCCAATGTATTTGCATTGGCGGTCAATGTTCCTGTTGCAGCGATTGTTAATGCACCACACGTTTTATTCGCATCTAAGGTAACATTGTGCGTTGCAGCAATCTGAACAAAATCAGTTGCTGCTGGAACTACTCCACCAACCCAAGTAGAACCTACATCCCAAGGACCAGTTTGGAAAGAAATAATTGGATCACTTAAAGGATTGATACCCAGATCTACACCTACATATATAGGAGTTGTTGTACCAAGTACTAATTCGGCAGCACCCATACCTGTTCTAATCATTACAGGCGCAGAACCTGTACCACTGTTTGTTCCTTGTACACCACCCAAAGCTGCAGTTGCTTTTGTTAAGCGAAGGTCTGATACCACAGGAATAGCTCCAATATTATCTGCTTGCATTTGCATCGCCAAGTCATTGGTTGCTCCTGTAACCAAACCATTGGTTGCTGTCATTTGCCAGTTTAAGTTCAAGCGACGATTGACCGTAACTGTTCCATCTGTAAATGGTGTCACATTCGTAAATCCTGTTGTATTGTCATAAGCCATATCAATAGAACCTGCTGTTGTTACTGCCGTAGTCTTATATAAATAAGCCCAACGCACATCGCCATTTGTAGGACTAATAAATGGAAATAATCCTGCCATTGCAGCAGAAGATGGTAGAGATGTTCCAAACCAGTGGCGAATTTTTCCACCTGTTGTAGCTATAATACCCAAGCCGTTGGCAGGTGTACCTAAACCAGCAAATGCTCCGACTGTTGCTGTACTTATACCTAATACAAATGTATTTGCTCCGATATTTATTTTACCCGTTGTAAATGTAAGTGTTCCAGAAATAGTTCCTGTGTTTGTCACACCAACTGCACTCAACAAAGAATTTTGGTCTGAAAATGTAACACCAGTTGCACTTGTGTTATTAATCGTCATTCCTGTAAAGTTCGCTGTTGAAGATGCAGAAACGATATTATTTCTAAAAGTTCCCGTACCACTTACTGTACATCCTACGGTTGAAGCTGTGATAGCTGCACTTTGGAAATCAGAGAAAAATAAACCCGCAACCGTTGAAGAAAATATACCATTATTAACCAATGAAGATTTAATGTACATTGAAGATGTAAATCGGTATTCTCCTGTTGTAATCGTAATATTATTAACACCGATAGTGATAGAAGTAGCATTTGCTGCAAAACGATTTGTTCCTGTTTTTAAATCTATTAATAGATTATCTAAATAGATTCTATTGGGTGTCATATTAATAGTTGCACCAATTACACCTGCTGCATCTGTTGATGTTCCGTTACCTATTTTTAGTGTCCATCCGGTTGTATTATTGACATGAGCACCGCCTATATAAGAAAAAGCAGCACCTGTTGCTCCAGCTTGTGGATCTACAACGGTAAGTGTTCCTCCACTTAATGTAAGGTTTGAAGTTGCAATAGAACACAAGGCTATACCTGCTGTAACACTACTGCCTGTAACACCTGCTGCATTACCATCAACGTTGATTGTACCTCCTGTTTGAGTATAGGTAGCTGTAGTACCCATAACTACATTACCATAATGGTTTAGTGTACCACCAGACATTGCTAATGTACCATTAACGGTAAGTACACGTGTGCACAAAGCAGATGTACCAATATCCAAGGTGTTAGCTGCTTGAGTAAGCTGACCACCTTGTGCTACTGTCAATTGCTGACAAACTCCATTTGCATCTAATGTAATATTATGTCCATTCAAAATGGTAATAATATCACCTGCAACAGGAGTTCCTGTTGGTGTCCAAGAAGCCGGGCTACTCCAGTTACCAGCCGCTACGTTTGAGACCTTAGGCGCAGTCAAAGGGTTGGCTGCCGAAGCAGAACAAGGATATATTGCAGAACCTGTTAAAACAGTCAAGGCAACTACAACAGTTCTGTTCAGTGCTAAAGTTGTCACTGTAGTTCCTGTAGGTGTAGGGAAAGTACCTGCTACACCAAATACACCTGTTGCAGTGCTTAAAGTAAGCGCAGTAGGTGTAGGTGCGCCAGTAGATGAGAACATACCATCTACTGTACCTCTGACAGTATATGTACCGCCTACAACACCCGTATTTGTTACTGTCCAGCCATTGTTTGCTCTTTGGTTAAACACAGATGTTTCTGTAAAAGAAGTGATTGCTGTAACTCCCGTAGCTTCTGCATAAGAAACAGAAAGTTTTCCACCAGTTGTTGGAGCTGTTGTTGTTCTTGTAATAAAAAAAGAACGGTTGTCACCAGTAGTCGCTGATAATATAGGCCATTGTGTAGCTGTACTAACAGTAGATGATGTAGCCGCTGTTACAAAACGAGAAACTTTACCACCAGCGGTATGTACGATACCACCTGTTCCAACGGTAAGAGTTCCAAGTTGAACGGTTGCTGAAGTACCCATGATAAACTCTAATGCTCCAATATTTACTTTACCAGCTGTAAATGTTGCTGTTGCCGAAACCGTACCAGTATTGGTCGGTATAGCCGTACAAAGAAGTGATGTAGGATTTGAAAAAGTAATACCTGTTGCACTTGAATTATTAAAAGTCAATGCTGTAAAGTTTGCAGTAGAAGTTGCAGAAGTAAGTGCATTTCTATATAAGCCTGTACCCGATATTGATTGAGCAATAGAAGAAGGCGAAAAAGTGAATGTAGTACTCGTTGCGCCAACTGCATTAGAAAATTGAACTGTACCTAATGTAGTCAATATTCCGTTATTGATAAGATTTCCAGCTACGCATAAAAGACCACTGGCAGCTACAGTACCATTATGTAACAATTCACCCGCTGTAATAGTCAAGTCTCCGCCTACATTAAGTGGTTGAAAACTTGTACCTGTTGTAACAATACGGTTTGTACCTGAGGGATTATTAATTGTAACGTTTCCATACTTAAAAACACCTGTAGAAACCCATGGATTTATACCAAAACCAATAGCATTACCACCTGCATCGGTAGAAATACCATTTCCAAATCGCAAAGTATGGCTTGAGCTAACTGTATTTGAACCTGCTACAACACTAGAATAAGAAATAGCAAATGTGGCTGTTGTAGCAGCCGATGGATCCACAATAGTAAGTGTTCCACCTGTTAAACTAACATTTGTATTGGCAGCAGCAGCAAGATTTAATAAAACGCCTGTTGCACTATTTGCAGCATTTCCTGCAGCATTTCCATCAATATTAATATTACCACCACTCTGATTGAATGTACCTCCAGAGGTTAACGTCAAACTACCATCTAAGTTTAGCGTACCACCACTTACGGAAAGTGTACCAGTTGCTCCAATCGTGATATTTGTATTGTTAAGACCAGCTACACTTACTGTTAGTGTATTAGCTGCCATATTCAAAGTACCATTTACTGTTATTGCTTGACAAGATTGACTTGCATCTAAAGTCACAACGTGACCAGCACTAATTGTAATAATAGAGGTCGCTGAACAAGGTACAACGCCACCTGTCCAAGTTGCAGGATTTGACCAGTTACCCGATGCGGCTGTGGTAAATGTACCACCAACACCCGCAGCTACTGTATAGCTATAATTTGAACCACTGTTATTGTTAGCATTAATTGTGAACCAGTCTGCATCAGCGTTTGAAATCGTCAGACCACTTCCTGATGTAAATACATAGTATTTGACATTGGTAGAAAGCGCCTGTGCTGGAATTGCAGCAATATAATTTCCTGTACTTGCATTAGTCATTGCTACAACCGTAGAAGTAGCAAAGTCATCAGTTGAATATCTTAAGTATGCACCCTGTCCAGTTGCTAAATTTGCACCACCTGTTGTATTCGCAGTGACAACCACAGAAGAACAGGTTGAAACCGAAGCCGCTGCTGGGTTCTGCGTTACCGTAGCAACTGAACCTATCGCTCCTTGCACTCTAAATACGACTAATTTTGGCGTATTGCCAACACCGTTACCATTGGGAGTACGGAAAACATAGTTATCCGTAGCATTTGGTACATTTAGATAATAAGCAAAGGCGCTTCCACTTGTTAGTGTAGCTGGAGTTCCTGGAGTCAATGCCAAGTCCGCAGCCGTTGGACCATGTTCTTGCTGAATAGCACCTGAGTTCCAAAATGTGTAAAGACGGAAATAACGATTGGCAGGAGTTCCTCCATTTGTATTGGTATAGGTCTTGCCATAAGCAGCACCAAAACCTGTAGCCGTAAAAAAATCGTTGGTAGTCCAACCTGCGCCCCAACCGTCACCAGAACGGAGTGCATTTTGAGCATTTGCAATTATTCCCAAAGAAATAAAAGATAATAAAAGTAAAATTCTTTTCATGCGAAAAATAGAATTTAGATTTGAATTTTGTAAATTAATATACTGTATTTTATTCATTTTGAATAGTAAATTTTAGAAAGTTGATTTTGTTTTTTTAGGTAAAAGTTGGTTTTGTGACAATATAGAATTTGGGTATTTTACACCCTACCAAATATTTAGACACGAAACGGGCGTAAAGTTACAAATTAATTTTATATATAAATTACTTATTTTAAAATAGTTGATATTGTTTTTTGTATTTTGAACAAACAATATGGGTTTTATTTTTCCGTAAGGCAAATAATATGTGATGTAAAATTTTGATTATCAATATTTTATGATAAAATTTTGTTGTTATATTTTATAAATTCATGTGACATGATTGCGGTATTGTATGGAATAGCTGTGCTTGATACGTTAAAATTTTAATAAATATTTAACATTTGAAGCCTGTCACAAATTAGGTTTTCTATTTGCAAATAGATTGCTATGAAAGGTGCGCTAATTTCAACTAATTTCTTTTTTTAGGTCAAGCTGAGTTCAATATTTTATCAGTGCCAACTCTAATGTATTTTATGATTGAAAAGGTAATGAAAGGCAGAATAAAAAATTTAGGTGTGATTTTTAGATATTAGATATGTTCATCGTTATGTTCATCGGGTTGAAACCCGATGTTATTATATCGGTCGCCGCTATGTTCATCGTTATGTTCATCGGGTTGAAACCCGACGCTACTATATCGGTCGTCGCTATGTTCATCGGGTTGAAACCCAACGCTATTATATCGGTCGTCGCTATGCGACTTTTACGGAACGGTTCATCGGGTTGAAACCTGATGCTATTATATCGGTCGTCGCTACGCGACTTTTACGGAACAGTCAGCTATCAATATTCTTGGTTCAAGGGATGAATCATGAGTTCGTCTATGACAACGTGCTTGGGTTGCGACATGACAAAAATAATACTGTTTGCCATATCGGTTGGAGTGAGCCAATCTGCTTTTCTATCCTCGTTTTCAGAAGGCGTATGAAAAGGAGTGTCCACTAATCCCGAATAAATGACTGATACTTTTATTTTGTGTTTACGAACTTCTTTGCGTAGGGCTGCAGAAAATGCGTCTTGGGCAAATTTGGAAGAGCAGTATAATGCACCGCCATCAAAAACACGCTTTGCTACGTCGGAGGCTACATTTATAATGTGACCACTTTGGGCAGCTTTCATGGTTTCGAGGACTTCTTTGCAGAATAGAAATGTTCCTTTTACGTTTGTATCGTAGAGGTCAGACCATTGCTCGGCGGTGTAGGATTCTACTGAACCAAAAATACCATATCCAGCATTGTTTATCATAAAATCAATGCGCCCAAAGGTAGTTAATGTGGTTGCGACTGTTTTTTTTACGAATGTTTCGTTGGCTACGTTTCCTGCAAAAATTAGACATTTTACGCCTTTTGCTTCACATTCTGCTTGTAAAGTGAGTAGTTCCGCTTCGTTGCGTGCGACCAAACTGAGTTGATTGCCGAGCTGTGCTAATGATAGCGCTAATTGTCTGCCGATGCCTTTTGATGCTCCTGTAAGGAGGATAATTTTGTTTGAAATATTCATATTTTGATGTTTTATATTTTCGTCCATCCATGCTTTCGCACATGGCTACAAAAAGGTCGAACCTACGGCTCTTTTATTGAATGCCTTTTAGGAAATTTTTATTTTTATAAACGCTCAATGCGCCTGTGATGTCTAAAAGACGAAGGTATTCGTTGGTCAAATCGGCAGAAAGTTCGATGCTTCGAAGTTCGATTTTTCGCTGCGTGATATTCAAATCTAAAATTTCTGAAGGTGTTATTTGAGCTAATAATTTGGCGTTGTCGAGCATTTTTTTTATTAGACTTTCTTTGGCATTTTTATCATTTAAACGCAAACTTTTTAGTATATTTTCGACTTTAATGTACTGAACATCAATTAATTTTGCTTGTGATTGTCTTGCCAAAATAGCAGTTTGCTCGTCTTCTTTGTGCTGTAAAGCCGCTTGTGTATTTTTCAAATTATTGTTTGCAGGAAGCGGAATCGTGAGCCCCAAACGAAAATTGACATCGTTTAATGCTTTGAATTTTTTGCTTTCAATCGGGCTATAAGCCAAGGGATTATAGGCTACTTGAAAGAAGTTGAAAAATTGTCTATTTTGTGTTTTTTCAAGTCGGTACTCTGCCATAGAATAGGCTGTTTGGGCATCTCGAAGCGCAAAAGTAGGATGAAAAAGCGTTTTATTTATTTTTAATAATGCTACTTCTTTTTCTATTTGTTCGGCAGAAATAAACGCATCAAAATCTATTGTAACTGCCTGATTATCAGTTATTTTCAAAAATTGGCGAATACGTTCTTCTTGAAAAAAAACATTGTTTTCGTATTCCAAAAGTGCAGTAGCCAAAGTGTTTTTATCACTTTCGGTATCCATGACATCTTTGAAACGAATATCAACGCCTTGCTCCAAAGATAGACGCAAAATATTTTCTTTTTCGAGCAGTATTTTTTTTAAACGATTGCGCTCTTCATAGAGTTTTTGTCCATAAAAAATCCCTAAAATACTTTGATACCTTTCCAAAAGTGCTTGCTGCATAAGCACCTGTTTTTCGCTATTATAAATATTGAGTTGAGCGGGTTTCAAAGCACGTTGAGAGCGCATTTCTCGGAAATTATTAGTAGCAATATTGATGGCATAAAAATCTTCATTGCGCCAAGTTCCATCAAGTGTATCATTGGTCAAGTTTCCATTTATACCCAGTCGAAAATCGACTTTTTTTAGTATAGGCAAACGATAATTTAGCCCCGAAGCAAATGCAGTATTTTGTTTATTGCTCGCTACCCTATCATCGTATTCGATGCTTGCCAAAATGCTCTCCATACTTATTTTTTGAGCATAAACAGTTGATAATATGGTGTTTATAAGAATGAAAAATAGTGCTTTTTTCATATTTTTTAGAAGAAATTAATTTTTGTCACAAAAATACATTTTTTTTAATTAGTATATGGAGTAAAAAAACTACTTTTGCGTTGTATTGATGGAAATAGTAACAAATTATAATATCATCAAAAATAAAAAATGAATCAGATACCAAATATACTAACCCTTTGCAACTTATTTTGTGGTTGTTGCGCCATTGTTTGCGTCTTGGGCAATCACTATAACGAGGCGTTTTACTTTTTTTGTGGCGGCTTCTTTTTTGATGCTGCAGACGGACCTGTAGCTCGAAAAATGGGCGTGAGTTCAGAGATGGGAAAAGAATTGGATTCTTTGGCTGACATGGTAACATTTGGTGTTTTGCCAGGAATTATCATGTACACTTTGTTGATAAAATCTTTTGCTTTTGGTGGCGATGCTGCAAATATTCGTCACGGCGCTGCAGCGGCGATAAACTGGAAAGCCTTGCCAGCGTTTTTGATAAGTGTTTTTGCTGCTTATCGTTTGGCAAAATACAATTTAGATACCAGACAATCTGATGTTTTCCTTGGATTGGCAACGCCAGCAAGCACTACTTTTGTGGTTGGTTTGATGTTAATTTACGTCAATAATACGCCAAATATGGGTGATATGGAGATTGATGCCGCTGGAAATATCAAAAGTATGGGCGATATGATTATGAATCCATACTTATTATATGGTATCATTGCGACTTTGTGTTTTTTGCAAATATCAGAATTGCCTTTGATGAAATTTCGTATGTCGAATTACGGCATCAAAGGAAATGAAATGCGTTATGCGTTTTTGGCTCTGCTTATTGTAGGGTTATTTTTGTTCAAAGAAGCGGTTTTTGCTTTTGGTGTATTGGCGTATATTGCTTGTTCTTTGGTACAAAATTTTGTCTTTACAAAAAAATAGAATAATTTGAAAATTTGAACAGACGAGATGTGAAAATCATTAAAATAAATAAAAAATTAAAACTAAAAATATGAAATTTATTGCAGAAATTGACATCATGCCGCACAAGGAACTCCTTGACCCTCAGGGAAAAACGGTATTGAAAAATATGAAAAATATTGATTTACATGGCGTTGATGACATAAGAATTGGTAAGCACATCACTATGACACTTGATGCTAACAGCGAAGCTGAGGCGAGAGAAAAAGTAGAGGTTTCTTGCAAAAAACTACTTGCAAACCTTATTATGGAGTCTTATATTTTCACTTTGAAAACGGCTTAAAAAATAATGCTCTACGTAGTTCCTACACCTATCGGAAATCTTGAAGACATCACTTTTCGGGCGATAAATATCTTAAAATCAGTTGATTATATATTAGCAGAAGATACTCGAACGAGTAAAAAACTGTTGCAACATTACGATATTTCTACACCTTTGCGGTCGCATCATGCGCACAATGAGCATGGTACTTTGAAAAATATCGTAAGCCAATTGCAAGGCGGAGCTACGGTTGCTTTGGTGTCCGACGCTGGTACGCCAGGGATTTCTGACCCAGGTTTTTTGCTTATCAGAGAATGTGTCCGCAATGATGTAAAAGTTGTTTGTTTGCCAGGAGCGACCGCTTTTGTGCCAGCTCTTGTTGGCGCAGGATTGCCTTGTGACATGTTTCATTACGAAGGTTTTTTGCCGCACAAAAAAGGTCGCCAAACTCGTTTTAAATATTTAGCTGAACTTGAACATACGTTTGTTTTGTACGAATCACCACACCGTTT
>JANMGN010000273.1:0-30334 GCA_031374645.1 Chitinophagales bacterium
GGCAAAGCAATCGCTATGCCTATCGGTACTCAAATCATAGGTCGTTTGTTCAATGTAATTGGCGAACCTATTGACGGTATCGGTCCAGTTACAAAAGGCGCAGACGCTTACCCTATCCACCGTAAACCTCCTACTTACGAAGACTTAGCTACAGATACAGAAGTTTTATTCACAGGTATCAAAGTAATTGACTTAATCGAGCCATACTCAAAAGGTGGTAAAATTGGTCTCTTCGGTGGTGCAGGTGTTGGTAAAACAGTACTTATTATGGAGCTTATCAATAACATTGCAAAAGGCTATGATGGTATCTCTGTATTTGCAGGTGTTGGCGAGCGTACACGTGAAGGTAATGACCTTTTGCGTGAGATGATTGAGTCTAATGTAATCAGATATGGCGAAGCGTTCAAACACAGCATGGAAGAAGGCGGTTGGGACTTGAGCAAAGTAGATATGAAAGAATTAGAAAAATCACAAGCTACCTTAGTCTTTGGTCAGATGAATGAGCCTCCAGGGTCACGTGCTCGTGTTGCCTTGTCAGGTTTGACCATTGCAGAATACTACCGTGATGGTGATTTGAGCGACCCAACAGGCGGTCGTGACATCTTATTCTTCGTAGATAATATCTTCCGTTTCACACAAGCGGGTTCTGAGGTATCGGCACTTTTGGGTCGTATGCCATCAGCCGTAGGTTACCAACCAACGTTGGCTACCGAAATGGGTTTGATGCAAGAGCGTATTACTTCTACGAAGCGTGGTTCTATCACGTCAGTACAAGCAGTTTATGTACCTGCCGATGACTTAACCGATCCAGCTCCAGCAACAACTTTCGCCCACTTAGATGCAACTACGGTACTAAATCGTAAAATTGCTTCTTTGGGTATATATCCTGCGGTAGATCCTTTGGATTCTACAAGCCGTATCCTTGACCCGAATATTATCGGAGAAGAGCATTACGGTTGCGCACAACGTGTAAAAAATATTCTTCAACGTTACAACGAATTGCAAGATATTATTGCGATTTTGGGTATGGAAGAATTGAGTGAAGAAGATAAGGCAGTAGTTGGTCGTGCTCGTCGTGTTCAACGTTTCTTATCTCAGCCATTCCACGTAGCGGAGCAGTTCACAGGTTTGAAAGGCGTACTTGTTCCAATCGAAGAAACCATCAAAGGTTTTAATATGATTATGGACGGCGAACTTGATCACCTGCCAGAAGCAGCATTCAACTTAGTAGGTAATATCGAAGATGCTATCGAAAAAGGTAAGAAAATCTTAGCAGAGGCAGCATAATATAACTAATTTGATGATTGGCAATTTGAAAATTTGATGACTTCATCGTACTTTCAAGTTGCCAATTTTTTTTAATTATCAAATTGTAAAAATAAAACAATGAATATAAGCGTTTTAACACCTGATAAAGAAATATTTGAAGGCGCTATCAAGTCAGTAAAAGTCCCTGGCACCGATGGACAATTTCAAGTATTAAAAAATCATGCCCCTATCGTGGCTTCTCTTGCAGGAGGTGACGTTACACTTGTAAAAGAAAGCGGCGAAAAAATGATTTTTCCTATTAAAAGTGGTTTTATTGAAGTATTAAATAACGAAGTATCACTTTTAGTACAAGCATAAACTTAAATATGAATTTAGAAAGATTAGTAGCTGTAAGCGGTATGCCTGGCATTTATCGCATGGTGTCAAACAAACCTAATGGTCTTATTGTAGAAGATTTGAAAGATGGCAAACGCCAGTTCGTTTCTGTCCGTACTGCAACTTTTACACCTTTGGAATCTATTTTTATTTATGTAGATAACCAAGAAGAAGAATCTATTCCGTTGAAAAATGTTTTCCGCATCATGTTGGAAAATATTGAAAAAACACCAGTTCCTGCCTTAAAAGCAGCTGATAAAGACTTCAAAACTTACTTAGCAACAGTTTTACCCGATTACGACCGTGACCGTGTATATGTAAGTGATATGAAAAAACTAATCAAATGGTTTTCATTTTTGAATGATGCTGGCAAATTATCTCTTGAAGATGATGAACCGATAGTAGAGGAAATTCCTATTCCTGAGGTTGTAGAAGCTGAAGCGGAGGTTATCGTAGAAGAAAAACCTAAAAAGAAAGCGGCAAAGAAAAAAGAAGCATAATTTTTAGTGATTTATATACAAAAGTGGCTATCTCGATTTTTTGAGGTAGCCACTTTTTGCATCCATTTTAGATAAATAATACATGATTTCAAAACAACCCGATACGATTTTTGTTTTTAGTGAAACAATGCAGAAAAAAATACCTGCACTGGTCGTTACACCAGAAAGTTATGTAAAAGATGAAGCTGTATCTTTTCCAACACTTTACATGTTGCATGGTTATAGTGGAGATTATCTTGGTTTTTTTGATTATATGCCTGATTTACAGCTACTTGCAAACAAATATAGTATTATTCTCGTTTGTCCTGATGGCACTTACAACTCTTGGTATTTAGATAGTCTATATACAAAAGAATGTTCTTACGAAACCTTTATCAGTAAAGAGTTAGTCACTGAAATTGATATTTTGTATAGAACAAATAAAAATAAAAATCAGCGAGCTATTATGGGTTTGAGCATGGGAGGACACGGTGCGCTTTACAATGCCTTTCGTAATCCATCAGTATTTGGCGCAGCAGGGAGTATGAGTGGAGGCGTAGATTTAACTCCTTTTCCTTTAGAATGGGAAATCAGAGACCGCTTGGGCGATTATATTTTAAATAAAAAACGTTGGGAGGAAAACTCTGTTACTAATATGATAAATTTAATCCCTAAAAATTACCCTTTGATTATAGACTGTGGCGTAGATGATTTTTTTATGAATGTCAATCGTACGTTTCACGAAAAATTATTAAAAGCAAAAATTCCACACGATTATATAGAACGAGCTGGCGACCACAATTGGGACTATTGGGCAAATGCTACTCGTTTTCAAATTCTATTTTTCAACTATTTTTTTCAGCAAAATAAAAATTAACCTTATGTATTTATACAATATCACTACCAATATTGACGAAAGCGTTATGACCGAGTGGATAACTTGGATGAAAGAAGAGCATATTCCAGAAATTATTGCAACAGGTTGTTTTTCAGAATGTCGTCTTTGTCGTATTATTGCAGAAAGTGAAGGAGGAAAAGCCTTTTCAGCACAATTCGTTTTTCCCAATCTTTCTACTTATCATCGCTACCAAACACAATTTGCTCCCGCCTTAAAAGCTAAAACAGAAGCCAAATTTGGAGGAAAATTTGCTTCATTTCGTACTGTAATGGAAATTTTATAGGTATTTTTTAAATTGATATAGAATATTTCAAAAAAAGCTGCAAAATATTTGGAAGATAAAAAAAAACCTGTATCTTTGCAAAACTTTTTGAAAAAAGAGTATGGCTGGATAGCTCAGTTGGTAGAGCAAAGGACTGAAAATCCTTGTGTCGACGGTTCGATTCCGCCTCCAGCCACAAATAAAAAAACCGTTGTAGATTTATAATTTACAACGGTTTTCTCTTTTTATAAAGGACTGCACAAAAGAAGTTTATGCTTTTTTATTTAAAATTTCATTTTGCCTTTCACATTTTTTCCTACCTTTATAAAATTTTTCAAAAATGAAGACAAAAGAAGAAATCGTCAAAAATTGGCTGCCTCGTTATACAGGTATGCAACTCGAAGAATTTGGTCGCTATATCCTTCTGACCAATTTTAGCAATTACGTAGATATTTTTGCAAAAAAATATAATGTAGAAGTGGTAGGTAGAGATAGACCTATGGCTTGCGCTACTGCCGAAAATATTACCATTATTAATTTTGGTATGGGTAGCCCCAATGCTGCAACTATTATGGATTTACTGACCGCCATCACACCAAAAGCGGTTCTTTTTCTTGGAAAATGCGGTGGACTAAAACCAGACAAAAACAAAGTTGGCGACCTCATAATTCCCATCGCTGCTATACGTGGCGAAGGAACTTCCAATGACTATATGCCGCCAGAAGTACCTGCTTTGCCTTCATTTGCGCTACAAAAAGCCATTTCAACGACCATTCGAGAATACGACCAAGATTATTGGACAGGTACAGTTTATACCACAAACCGCCGTGTTTGGGAGCATAAAGAAGATTTCAAGCAATACCTTAGAGATATTCGTTGTTGGGCAATAGATATGGAAACGGCCACGATTTTTGTTGCTGCTTTCAAAAATCACATTCAAGTAGGTGCATTGCTCTTGGTTTCTGACGTACCGATGATTCCCGAAGGTGTAAAAACCGAAGAAAATGACAAAAAAGTAACTACCTCTTTTGTAGATTTACATATTAATATAGGTATAGATTCTTTAAAACAACTTATCAATAAAGGTCAAACCGTTAAGCATTTGAAATTTTAAAAATGAAACAACTAATTGAGTGTGTTCCTAACTTTTCTGAAGGCTGTGATATGAATATTATCAAGCAAATCACAAACGAAATAGAAACCGTAGAAGGCGTAAAATTGCTTGATGTAGATCCTGGAAAAGCAACCAATAGAACAGTAGTAACTTTTGTTGGCGAGCCTGAAGCTGTTATTCAAGCTGCTTTTTTAGCCATAAAAAAAGCAAGTGAACTCATAGACATGAGCAAACACAAAGGCGAACATCCGAGAATGGGCGCAACAGATGTTTGTCCATTAATTCCTATCGCTAATATTAGTATGGAAGAGACAGTAGTTTTTGCCAGAAAATTAGCAAAAAACGTAGGCGAAAACTTAAATATTCCTGTGTTTTGCTATGAAGAAGCTGCTTTTTCTTCTGAAAGAAAAAATTTGGCGACTATTCGCTCAGGAGAGTACGAAGGTTTGGAAGCAAAACTGAAAGATACGAAGTGGCAACCAGATTTTGGTACAGCTGTTTTCAATGCAAAGTCTGGCGCAACCGTTATCGGAGCGAGAGATTTTCTGGTTGCTTATAATATAAATTTGAATACGACTTCGGTGCGTCGTGCCAATTCGGTAGCGTTTGATGTTCGTGAACAAGGGCGTATTTTGACAGTTTTGGGCGAAACAAAAAAAGACGAAAATGGAGAACCGATACGTGTCCCAGGCACTTGCAAATCTGTAAAAGCGATTGGTTGGTACATCGAAGAATATGGTTTGGCGCAAGTGTCTATGAACTTGACCAATATTAATGATACGCCTTTGCATATCGCTTTTGAGGAGAGTTGTAAAAGTGCAACTGCGCACGGCATGAGAGTAACAGGCTCAGAATTAGTAGGACTTGTCCCAAAGCGAGTGATGATTGAAGCGGGGCAATATTTTATGGAAAAACAACGCCGTTCTAAGGGAATTTCTGAAGAGGAACTGATACGTTTGGCTGTAAAAACGCTTGGTCTTGACGAACTTTCTCCTTTTGACCCTAAGAAAAAAATCATCGAATATCAGTTGGATAGCTTGAAAGCTACGCCTTTGGTTAAGATGAATTTGAGAGATTTTGCAAACGAAACAGCTTCTGAAAGTCCTGCGCCAGGCGGTGGTTCTATCGCTGCGTATGTCGGAGCTTTGGGTGTTTCGCTGGCTACTATGGTTGCCAATTTGAGTTCGCACAAAAAAGGTTGGGACAATCGTTGGAAAGAATTTTCGGATTGGGCTGTACAAGGTCAAAACCTAAAAGACCAATTATTGGTGCTTGTAGATGAAGATACCAATGCTTTTAATGCAATTATGAGTGCGTTTGCTTTACCTAAAAATAGCGAAGAAGAAAAAGCGGCAAGAAGTACAGCAATCCAAGCTGCTACAAAAATCGCTATCGAAATGCCTTTTAAAGTGATGCAACTTTCTTTACAATCTTTTGATTTGATAAAAGCAATGGCTGTTGATGGCAATCCTAACTCTGTTACAGATGCTGGTGTAGGTGCGCTTTGCGCTCGTGCGGCTGTGCATGGTGCATATTTAAACGTAAAAATAAATACAGGCGGTTTGAAAGATAAAGCGTTTGTAGAAAATATTTTACAACAATCAAAAGAAATGATAGTAAAAGCGGACACTTTAGAAAAAGAAATTATGACAATAGTGGAAGGAAAAATCTAAATTTTTTAAATTTATAAAATGCGTGATGTTTATTTT
Organism: Chitinophagales bacterium; assembly: GCA_031374645.1. GTDB lineage: Bacteria > Bacteroidota > Bacteroidia > Chitinophagales > Saprospiraceae > CANHEE01. Next base: position 6,107 of record JANMGN010000273.1, read on the forward strand.
CTAAGATAAACATCACGCATTTATTTCATCAATAAGTATTTGCGTTCTTTTTTGCCAAGAAAAACTACTCAAAATAAACTGTAAAGCGTTGTCTTTTAGTTTATTATATATAGTTTTATTTTCTAACAATAAAATTATCTTTTCTACAAATAAATCAGACGTATCAGCTACCAAAATAGCTTCATTCTCTACTGCCCCTGTACTCGCATTCACGATACTTGTAGCAATACAAGGAACTTGCATCGCCATCGTTTCCAAAACCTTGTTCTGCTGTCCAGAGCCTTGAAAAAGTGGTGCAACAAAAATTTTCCCTTCATTGTACGCACTCCGAATATCATCGAGCCAACCTACCACTGTCACATTTTCAGAGGCTAAATTTTTTATAGCCAAAGTTGGTCTTGCACCAGCTAACAAAATTTTTATATCAGGTTTGTGTTTTTTTAATTTTGTAACTATTTCATTTACAATGAATTGTGCGGCTTCTATATTCGGATGATAACCCAAATTTCCTACAAAAATAACATCATACTTTTTTTCAATAGCTAAATTTGCTTGAAAAAAATCAGTATCTATACCATTTTGACAAATGACGATATTTGTTTTTTCCATAAAAGAAAGAGCTTGTTTGTCCGTTTCAGAAATAATAAAATGCTTTTGAAAAAAATGATACGATTTTGCCTCATAATCTGCTAATCGTTTTGCTTCATGCTGAAAAATAATACGCAAAAAAGGATTTGCTTTTGATGCACGACGACGCATATTTTCCGAAAACGCATCTTGATAATCCAGCACTTTTTTTCCCTCAAAACCCTTTGTATATTCTGCCATACGAATCAGCTGACAATACAAAACGTTTGGTTTCTCTTTTTCTAAAATATAATTTATTTCTTGTTGATAATTTTCATTGGTAAAATTAGCAACAGAAAGGGGCAATCCTTTCCACCACCCTTTCACGAGATTTACCCCTTTTTCAAAAGTAGAAATTTTTATGGTATAAATTTTTGCAAAATCAGAAAGAGCTTCGGTATGTTCCGAAGTGGTATTTTTATCTGTCAGAGCAATCAAAACAACTTCAAAATGCTTACTTAGTTGCTTTATTTGATGATAAATACGCAGTTTATCTCCTCTTTCAAGCGGATAAGGAAAACGAGAGGTAAGCACTGCAATTTTTTTCAAAATATTTATTTTTTGTTATTTTATGACAAAGGTAGCAAAAACAAAAAATATTCATCTTTTTTACTTTAAAAAATTAGGTATTCTACTCAAAGTTTATTAAATTTGTTTCACGAGTACCATTTTACCATTTTTTTGTTCACACCACTACACACTAATAATGAAAAAGCAAATTACAGATTTCCAAGGTTTTAAAACAGATATTTCAAATATTAAAGGAGGAACACAATGCCCTCTTTATTTGGTATCAGCTGTTCGTTCAAAAAATCCTGCGGCATTACGTCGGATTATTGCTCGTTTTGAAGAACACTCTCCAGAAACAGCACTTGCTGTTTCCAATGCAGCCATAAGTGCTGGGATTGATTTGAATTAAATCACATTTTTTGAATTCTACTTTGGCACTTTAAAAAATCGTAAATTTTTCATAGTGCCAAAGTTAGGATTGTGTACACTATGAAAAGGTTTTTTTTATTAAAAAATATTTCCAAGAAATAAAAAACATAAAAAAAGAAACTTTTTTTTCTAATTTTCATTTCTTGTCGTACCTTTGCACATGGAAACAAGAAAATTAGAACAGCAATCCAAATTTTTAGGCGAAGCACTTACGTTTGATGATGTACTCCTCCTGCCTGCTTATTCCGAAGTCCTTCCAAGAGAAGTTGACATTTCTACAAAATTTTCACGTAATTTACGAATAAATGCTCCAATAGTTTCGGCTGCAATGGACACTGTGACTGAGAAAAAACTGGCAATTGCAATTGCACGTCAAGGTGGAATCGGGATTATTCACAAAAACATGACCATCGAAGCACAAGCAGACCAAGTAAGAAGCGTAAAACGCTCTGAGAGTGGTATGATAATCGACCCTGTAACGCTTTTTGCAGAAGCTACTGTGGCAGAAGCATTGGCTTTGATGAAGTTTCATAGTATTGGCGGTATTCCTATTGTTGGTAAAAATAACAAACTGATAGGTATTTTGACCAATCGTGACTTGCGTTTTGAAAAAGATTTTACCCGAAAAGTAAAAGAATTAATGACTTCTCGTCGTTTGATTACTGCGCCAATCGGTACTACATTGGAGCAAGCAAAAGATGCCCTTCAAAAAAATAAAATCGAAAAATTGCCCGTTACTGAGCCAGATGGAACACTTGCTGGTTTGATTACCTATAAAGATATTATGAAAGTGGTGGATTATCCGAACTCTTGTCGGGATAGTTTTGGGCGATTGGTAGTTGGTGCAGCAGTCGGCGTTACACACGATACGATGCTTCGAGTAGATGCACTTGTAGGTGTGGGCGTAGATGCGCTTTGCGTGGATACAGCGCACGGACACTCAAGAGGTGTTTTGGAAACCATCAAAAAAATTAAAGAAAAATATCCCGATTTACAAATTGTTGGAGGAAATGTTGCAACAGGAAGCGGTGCGGAAGCTTTGGTAAATGCTGGCGCAGATGCTGTAAAAGTTGGTGTTGGTCCAGGTAGTATTTGTACAACACGTATTGTGGCTGGTGTTGGCGTTCCTCAATTGTATGCTATTAATGAGGCATCAAGAGCAATTGCAGGAAGCGGCGCAGCAGTTATCGGTGATGGAGGTATTCGTTATACAGGCGACATTGTAAAGGCTTTGGCGGCTGGTGCGGACACGATTATGGCAGGCTCGCTTTTTGCTGGTGTGGACGAATCGCCAGGCGAAACTATTATTTATGAAGGTAGAAAATTTAAAATTTACCGTGGCATGGGATCTATTGGCGCAATGCAATTGGGGTCAAAAGACCGTTATTTTCAAGATATAGAAGATGATGTGAAAAAATTAGTTCCCGAAGGCATAGAAGGAAGAGTTCCTTTTAAAGGCAATTTGGCAGAAGTAATGGTTCAGTATATAGGTGGGCTTCGTGCAGGTATGGGCTATTGCGGTGCTGCAACGATTGAAGATTTGAAAAAAGCACAATTCGTAAAAATGACTTCAGCTGGTATTCATGAAAGCCATCCGCATGATATTACGATTACGAAAGAATCACCGAATTACAGTAGGTAGTTCATTTTTGATTTTAGAATCTTCTAAAAAATAAGCAAAATGAGATTTGTTTTTTTCTTTATGCTTCTGATATTTTCTGCTTGTACGGTAAAAAAAGTTGCAGTAGCAGAAAAAGATACAAGTTTTCCCGCATCTTGGTCAGGTAACTGGCTCGGAACATTGAATATTTATAGCGTAAAAGGATTGGCTCAAAGTGTGCCGATGGAAATAGAAATCGCCAAAATAGATACTTCACAAAATCGTTACGTTTGTGCTTTGATATATGGAGAAGATAAAATCAAAGGACGGCGAAATTACGAATTGGTTATCAAAGACGCTTCAAAAGGCTTGTATATAAATGATGAAAAAAATACGATTGCTATGGAAAGCTATTTGATTGATAATAAATTGTATTGCTATTTTTCGGTAATGGGCAATTTTTTAACAAGTACAATGGAAAAAAAAGATGATAACACTATGCTTTTTGAAATCACATCTGGCTCGGACGTGCCTATTAGTAAAACTGGAAATCAAATTTTTAAAGGAGATACTATTCCTGAAGTAAAAACCTTTCCGATTAGGACAGTACAAAAAGCATTTTTAAAGAAAAAAAATATTTCTTTAAAATAAAACCTTCCTTTTTTCTACCTTTGTGGTATGAAAATTAGCGAACTTATTTTAGAGCAAAACCATCAGTTTATTGTAGCAAATAAACCCGCAGGCGTGCCTGTACAACCTGACCAAACAGGCGATAAATCACTATTGAATTTATTAGAAATTTACTCCAAATCTACTCTTTTTGTCGTTCATCGTTTGGACAGACCCGTGAGTGGTGTAGTTGTTTTTGCACGCAATAAAAAAGCGGCAGCACATTTGAGCAAACAGTTTCAAGACAAAAAAATTAGTAAAAAATACTTAGCAGCAGTAGCTAATTTGCCCGAACAACCGAACGGAACACTGACCCATCATCTGAAAAAGAAAGGCAGTCATGTACATATTGTAGCCGAAGCGACAGAAGAGACCTCAACTTCTGAGTTAGCTTATGCACATTTATACTCTACGGATAGGTATCATTTGCTTGAAATTGAGCTAAAAACAGGTCGTTTTCATCAAATACGTGCGCAATTAGCAGCAATTGGCAGCCCGATAAAAGGAGATGAAAAATACGGTTTTAAACGTGCGAATTTAGATCGTTCCATTCATCTTCATGCTTGGAAATTAGGATTTCATCATCCTGTAACAAAAGAATTTTTTAATTTTGAAGCACCTTTGCCAGACGAAGTACTTTGGAATGTTTTTAAAGAAAAGCTGTAACTTTTAACACTTACCTAAATGAATTACAAGGAAACACTCGACTATATGATGAGCCAATTGCCGATGTATCATCGGGTTGGTGCAGCAGCATTCAAAAAAGATTTAACCAATACGATTGCACTTTGTGAGCATTTGGGTAATCCACATCAACAGTTTAAGAGTATTCACGTTGGCGGTACGAACGGTAAAGGTTCGACCTCTCACATTTTAGCCGCAATACTTCAAAGTGCTGGCTACAAAGTCGGATTATATACCTCGCCACATTACAAAGATTTCCGAGAACGCATCAAAATCAATGGTAATTTTATTTCTAAAAAATACGTTACAGATTTTGTAGAAAAAAACAAATCAAAATTTGAAGCAATAGAGCCTTCTTTTTTTGAAATGACAGTAGCACTCGCTTTTACGTATTTCACTGACAATCAAGTAGATATAGCGGTTATAGAAGTTGGACTTGGCGGTCGTTTAGATAGTACAAACGTAATCACACCTGAGTTGAGCGTAATTACAAACATCAGTCTTGACCACGTAAGTATGCTTGGCGACACCTTACCTTTGATAGCTTTTGAAAAAGCAGGTATCATAAAAAAAGAAATTCCAGTAGTAATCGGAGAAAGCCATGTTGAAACAGATGTGGTTTTTCAAACAAAAGCAAAACAGGAAAATGCACCTATTATTTTTGCAGATACGCATTTTGAAGTAAAAAAAAATGCTGCATTTTTTGATATTTATAAAAATAAAAAACTCTTTTTTGCTGATTTAGAAAATAACCTTTTGGGTGATTTTCAGTTAAAAAACGTAGCGACTGTTTTTCAATCCGTAGAACAATTGCGTGATTTGGGTTTTACGATAAGTGATAAAAACATAAGAACCGCTTTTAGTAATTTGCAAAAAATGGTAAAGTTTATAGGCAGGTGGCAAAAACTTTCTGAAAAACCGCTAATCATTGCTGATAGCGGACACAATGAAGCTGGCGTAACTGCGGCTGTAAATCAACTTAAAACACTGACTTACAATAAATTATATATTGTCACTGGTTTTGTGAATGACAAAGATGTAAATAAAATCTTAGCATTATATCCACAAAATGCGACTTATTTTTTTGCAAAAGCTAACATCCCGAGAGGTCTTGATGCTCAGGTTTTAACCGAACAAGCAAAAGGTTTTGGGCTAAACGGTCGGGCGTATTTGAGTGTGAAAAATGCTTTTCGGGCAGCAAAAAAACGTGCCAATGAAGATGATTTAGTATTGGTTTTGGGAAGTATTTTTGTAGTTGGAGAAATTGAAAATTTGACTAAGTAGTTGGGCTAAAATCATTTTCAATTAAAGTTCTGTTAAAGGACGTGACTACTATTATTTTTTCTCGTAAATTTGTAATCTGAAAAATTTTCATTTACCCAATTTTAAAATATTAAACATGAAATTTAATTTTTTTGTATTATCAATTGCAGTTGTTTTAATTAATTTTTCTTGTACAGCGCAGACTTCCAAAGTAGTAGTAGCTGAACCAACAGTAAAAGTAGCAGAAAAAAAAGAACCGTTAGCAAGAAAAATGCTAAAATGGGACAAAGATTTTGTAGAATATGGCAAAGTCAAAAAAGGTGAAAAACGGGAACACGTTTATAAATTTCAAAACATAAGCAAAGAAGATATTACGATTATGATATGTACTGCTTGTGATTGTACGACCTTGGATTGGACAACAAAAACCGTTAAACCAGGCGAATTTGGCGAAATAAATACTACTTTTAACAGCAGTGAAAAAAATGAGCAAGAAACAATTAACATTACTATAATTTTAAAAAATGAAGATCCTGTGCTTCATTACCCAATTGTAGATGAAGTGAAATTTCATTTTGATTTGGAGAAATAAAATTTTTGGAAGCAAACCTAAAAAAGTGAAAAAATTAATGATTTAATTTTTTCACTTTTTATTTCTATACGCCTACCAATCCTGCTGATGAAAAAAATAATTCATATAGACATGGATGCTTTTTTTGCCAGCATCGAACAGCGAGATAATCCCGAATTACGTGGAAAACCTATTGCGGTAGGTTACGAAGGCGCAAGAGGTGTCGTTGCGGCAGCAAGCTACGAAGCACGAAAATATGGCGTTCGTTCAGCGATGCCGAGTATTACAGCCAAACGGCTATGTCCGCATTTGATTTTTACACGCTCTCATTTTGATAGCTATAAGGCTGTAAGCCAACAAATTAGAACTATTTTTTTAGAATATACAGACCTTGTTGAGCCGCTTTCGCTTGACGAAGCCTACCTTGATGTTACGGAAAATACCAAACAAAATCCGTCCGCTACACTCATTGCAAACGAAATTCGACAAAAAATTTTTGAAACTACAGGATTGACGGCTTCGGCAGGTGTTTCTTTCAACAAATTTTTGGCAAAAATAGCTTCTGACCTTAATAAACCAAATGGAATTGCGGTAATTACGCCTGACTTGGCAGATGATTTTTTAGAAAAATTAGCCATCGAAAAATTTTATGGCATAGGAAAAGTAACCGCCCAAAAGATGAAAAATATGGGTATTCACAATGGTTTTGACTTAAAAAAACATTCCAAAGAAGAACTTTTGAAGTGTTTTGGTAAAGCAGGAGGCTGGTATTATCACATTGTGAGAGGCGAAGATAGCCGTAGCGTAAATCCACATCGTATCCGAAAATCTATTGGCTCAGAGGAAACTTTTAGCGAAGATTACGAAGATATAGAAGCAATGAAACCATTGCTTTTGCCTCTGGCAGAAGATATTTTTAATTATTGTAAAAAAACAGATAACTACGGGCGTACGCTTACACTCAAAGTAAAATCAGCTGATTTTCAGGTTTTTACACGTAGCAAAACCTTTCTCAGAGAGCTACGAACCGTAGAAGATATTTTAGCAATGGCTTACGAGTTGCTTCCCTCAGCAGTAGAGGCGGCTAAAAAAGTCCGCTTACTTGGGCTTTCTGTTTCCAATCTTAGCAAAGAACAGATTTTATCAACACATAGCGTACAATTAGAGTTAGAATTGTAAGATAATTTTTATTTCTTGAAATATTCCTTTACTTTTGCAGTTCAAAATATGGAACAAGAACTACAACCTCTTACGGCGGCGCAAACGGAGCTTTTTGAAAAAGAGCTTTTGCCACAAGCCGATGCGCTTTACAACTTTGCGTATCATCTTACTTACAACGAAGATGATGCGAACGATCTCGTGCAAGATGCCTACTTCAAGGCGATGCGTTTTATGGATAAATATGCTGTGGGAACTAATCCGAAGGCTTGGTTGTTTACCATATTAAAGAATGCTTTTATCAATGAGTACCGTAAGAAATCAAAACAACCTAATAAGGTAGATTACGAAGAAATCGTCAATTTTCATCAAGAAGAAGAAGGGACAAATTTCTCGAGCTACATGGATTTGCGTGTAGAAATGTTTGAAAATATGATGGGCGACGAAGTGACACAAGCTATAAATGACTTGCCCGAAGATTTCCGAACAGTAATTTTATTGTGTGATTTGGAAGGTTTTTCTTACGAAGAAATCGCTGATATTACCGAAATCCCTATCGGAACAGTACGTTCACGCTTGCATCGTGCAAGAAATATGCTTAAAGATAAGCTAAGAAAATATGCAGAATCCCTAGGTTTTGAAAACAAACGTGGATAAAAAACATTGATTATCAACAGTTTATGAGTTGGTAAATTTATTTTGACAAGTGAAATAAGTAATAATTAAAATTACAAGTATTTAGGTCAGATTAGCTTATCGCTTTTTTGCCTATTTTATATTCATAAAAAATATTTTATTATCTAACTTTTATAAAAAGGATGTAATGTATATTTCTACGAAAGAAAAAAAACATTGTGAAATACGCCTTTGTGCTTGTTTCGGCAGCATAAAAATGTCCTTTTTATGCAAAATGTAACAAAAAAGATGTCACCTACGCACCTGAAACAGCACGAACTCTTTCATAGAGTTTCCCTATTTTTAGACAATGCACTTAGTTCGGACGAACAGCAATCTCTGCAACAAGAAATAGACGCTAATCCAGTCTGTCTTGAAATGCTAAACAAAGAACAATCTTTCCGAGAGTTTGTCAAAAGTCGAGTTCATCGTCATTCAGCTGCACCCAATCTCATACAATCTATTCGTGAAAAAGCAGGCATGGCACCTCTTTAAACACAAAAAAAGTTCAATCAGCGTACTGATTGAACTTTTTTTTATTAGCTATTTGTAAGTAGTTGGGCTAAAAATCTACTTCCAGAATCTTAGCAACAATTGCTCTATCGCCAACGCTACCAATGCCAAAATAATAAACCAACGCCACAAAGAAACCCCTTGACTGCGCTCGCCTACCAAATCTGTAAAGTTTGCCTTTTCATTTGCATCTATTACAGAAAGATTTTTATTGGTATTTTTAGCCAAATCATCCTTAGTAAAATATTGTAAATCAGATTCTTTCCTATCAAAATTAAAAGCATATTTTGCGATTATTTCTTGCGGATTGATGTAAAGCGAGTAAAAATCGGCTTCTCTTGTTCCTTCATTGACACCTAAGATTACTTTTGAAGAAATTGTTTTTTGGTCAGGAATAAACTCTTCATTTTTACCTTTCATTTTATAGGTGCTTTCGCCAGCCGTTACACGAGCTTCGGCTTCTACAAACTCATCTTTACCTATTGTATAAGCAATTTGTGGCGATTTTGCAGTAGCAATTGCCATTTTATAAAGCATCGGGACGAAAATTTCACCACTTTTAGAAAGGTTAGAAAAACGCTCATCAAGAGGTGCTGCACAAACATAAAAATTTCCTTTTTCGATATTGTATTTTTGTAAAAACACAGAACCGTCTCGATACGTCATTAGTGCTTCGCCACCTCTTGCAGAGATGTTTCCCATTTTAAAATTCCCTTTTGTAGTAGGCAATTTTAGGTTGTCTGTTTTATTTACAAAAACATTATTGAAAACAAATTCTTCAGTATTTATAGTAGTGACTTGTCGTTCGGAATTATCAAAACCTGAAAATTCGTTTGCTCTAAAAATATCTAAAATAGCTTTATAAGCAGTTGCATTGCCGCTTCCGTTCGGAAAAAGCAATATATTTCCACCGTTTTTGGCATAAGTATTTAATTCTGCTGCCAAACCTGATGATATATTGCTCGTTTCGTTGAGTACAATCAACTGATATTGAGCCAATTTTGAGTAATCAATACTTTTGCTGTTTTGGTCAGTCGTTTTGAAATAAGAGGAGTTTCCGAAAGCTGCGCTAATATATTTATTAGGTAAATTATCGTTAATTGTTAGAATATTTATTTGCTCTGCTACATAAAAAGCAAAGTTGTAGTTATCGTCAAACTGCACAGGATAATCGCTCAATGTCAATGTCGCCTCGTGCCAGCCTGTATGCAAAATCGTAATATTTACGGTATCTGTAACGACTGATTTTGCAGGAATATTAAACGTTCCGACAGGCTTTTCTTGCCCATCATGTTTTAGTGTAACTCGCACATTTTCAGCAGGTTCTGTACTATAATTACGAACTTTCACGACCATCTGACTTACCTGATTTAGCATCTGAACGGGTGCTTCAAACCAAGCGGAATCTATCGCAATATTTTTCTCTTGTACCGCTTGCAAAGGAATCAGATTTACTTGCATAGACGTGTCCTTATAAGCAGCAAAGTCACTCACATTTTTTTGAAAGTCAGATAAAATATAAGCAATTTTGTTTGGAGCTTTTCCCAAATTTAATGCTTGTTGTTGGCGTTGCATCACTTTTGAAAATTCACGTGAGGCAGGCGAAGGTTTTATTTCATCTATCAAAGCGAGTGCATCTTCTTTACTGATAAGACGCTGATGACGACCTTCAAAATCATTGGTCAAAATTTGAAATCTATCGTCAGGAGCATAAGCCTGCACGATTTCTCTTGCACGCTGTTTTGCTTTTTCAAACAAAGGAACATCTTGACTTAAAGCGTTCATACTGAAAGAGTTATCTATAAAAATACTCACAGAGCGTTCGCCTTGTAGTACCTTATCTTGTTGTGGTAAAAAAGGCTGTGCGAAGGCAAAAACCAATCCAAGCACTGCCAAACAACGTGCCGCTAAGACCAACAAATTCTTAATTTTTTGTCGAGAACTGGTTTCTTCTTTTATTTCTTTTAGAAAACGAACATTCGTAAAAAATACTTTACGATAGCGGCGAAAAGAAAAAAGATGTATAATAATTGGAATCGCAAGTGCGAGTAAAGCCCAAAGAAATGTAGGGTATAAAAACTGCATAATTATTTTTTTTCCTTTGTATAAAAGCTAAAATACTTTTATATAATTTAAAATACTATACGCAAAAAAGAGGCAAATTGTTGTACGCAAAGAGAAAATACTGAAACGGAATGAGCTAAAAATGGAAAATAAAAATTACAGAACAAGTTCCACAACTGTTCCTTTTCCTTTTTCGGAGCGAAGGGTAAATACTGCGCTCACTTCTATGGCTCGATACTTCATGTTATCAAGCCCAAAGCTATCTTCTCTACGATTTTTTTCATCAAAACCTTTGCCGTCGTCAGCAATAGAAATTTTTAGTTTTTCATTTTCTAAACAAATAATAGAAATGGTCAGCACTTGTGCATCAGCGTGTTTTACTACGTTTTGTATCGCTTCTTGGCATATCCGAAAAAGGTTCAAAACGATGTTAGGCAAAAGTTCTTGTTCGCTTTCTATTTGCTCAAAAAAAGCGACTTCTATCGTAGAATTTCTCTGAATATTGTAGCTTACGTATTGTCTGATACGGTCAAAAAAATCTTGTGGACTAATCGCTTTTTTATTCAAAGTCCAAATAGTATCTCGCAGGCTACTCATCAGCGATTGCGTATTACTGCGCAAATGGTCAAAACGCTCTTGTAACGGCTCATTTTCTTTCGGAATCTGCAATTTTGCCCAATCCAAACTACTGATAATATAGGTAATTTGCGCCCCAATGTTATCGTGCAAATCACGTGAAATACGCTCTCTTTCAGAAATAACTCGCTCTTGAATAACGAGTTGTTGGCGTTGCTGCCTGATTTTTCTTTGCTGATAAATAAAAATTACACTTGACAATGCACCCAAGAAACCTAAAATAACCAACGCTTTGAACCACCACGACATCCAAAAAGGGGTCGTAATTTTAATGGTCAAAACAGCTTCCCTGTTATTCCAGCGTCCATCGCTATTTGCTGCTTTTACCTTAAAAGTGTAAGTGCCAGGAGCAAGATTCGGATAACGTGCAAAACGCCTATTGCCTGCATAAATCCAATCTTTGTCCACGCCAACAAGCTGATATTGATACTCATTTCGCTCCGTGTTGCTATATTGCAACCCTACATAATCAAATGAAATGGTGTTTTGAGCGAAAGATAATTCTACATATTTTTTGTACCAAATACAAGTATCTGATTTAAAATCATCGTCATTTACACGCAAATTTACGATAAGTGGTTTGGGCGTAACTGGGTTTTCGGCAATCATATCTGTATTGAAGTAATTAATTCCGCCTACGCCTCCAAAAATCAATGCGCCATCATCTGCTTTAAAAAATGCACCTGTGTTGTACTCAAATGCTTGTATGCCGTCGCTAAGACCGTAATTTCTAAAATACTCTCGCTGTGGATTGAAACGAGAAAGACCACGGTTTGTACTGCACCAAATATTACCATTATTGTCTTTCAAAACGCCATAGATAAAGTTATTTGCCAGACCATACTTATCATCATAATGCTTACTTGTTTTGGAAGAAGGAACGTAATGGAAAAGCCCCGTTGTACTCGCTATCCAAAGCGATTGATTGGCTTCGGCGTAGATACTTTTCACAAAAATACCGTTGATAAGCACTTGTACATTTTCCTCTTTACAATACAAAAACCCATCGCTTGTCCCAAGAAAAATATCATTTTTATTTATATACAAAGCATTGACTTCTAAGGATTTATCTATTTTTTTTAATAACGAAATAGACATATCAGCCAAAGAAATCTGAACGACAGTTTGATTGATATAAGCGTAACATTTATTTTCGTTCACGCAAACAGCACTTATTTTTAGTGGTGTTTTTTCTCCAAAAAAATTAGCCAGTTTTTGATTAAAACCACTTATCAAATCCGTTTCTCTGTCTAAAACATCTATTCCATTCGAGTAAAAAAGTAACAATTGTTTTTTATTCAAAGGCTGAATAAAGATGTAATTATTAGTAGAAAAAATAGTTGTAGGTTTGGTTTGCTCAGCTACCACATCGTAAATATCTATACCCTTTTTATGTACTCCGCAAAATAATTCTTGTGTTTCGCTGTCTTTCCAAACGGCTTTTACCTGATAATAATCGGGCGAAATAATGCTTTTAAATTTTTTATTATTGTAAATGGATTTATTCAAACCACTTGTATTCGTACCAACCCAAAGATTTCCAGAATTGTCGTAACGGAAACTCTGAATATTATTAGCCGAAAGCGAAGTGTTTTTATTCACGTCATATCGATATACATTTTTTATTTTACTAAAAGGAGAGTAGAAAAACATTCCGTTAGAAGTGCCTACAATAAGGTCTGCATTTCCGAATGAGCTGATACTCGCAATAGGCGAATTATCAATGCTTTGGCGATCTATAAGCTCAAAATCTGCATTAAAATGATACAATTCGCCTTTTTTGTTTCCTATCCAAAATTCATTTTTCAGGAAAATACCTGCTGTCGGAGCATTAATTTCTATTGGTGTAACAGTATCCAACCATTTTTTTTCAGTACAACTAAAAACGAATAATTTATTTTGTATAAAATATAAAATATAGTCGTCTTTTGACATAAAAAACGCATCGTCACTCGTTCCATCAAAAAAAACAGGGAGTGGATATTGTGCTATTTCATTTGTTTTTTTTATATCATGTACAAAAATAGCACCTTGCTTATTGATAGAAAAAAGTTGGTGTTTGTCATTTTCAAAAAGTGGAAAAAGTGCAAACTTGCTCCTTGTCAATATATTTTGAAAATTATCAGAGTAGCTTTTATATTTACAAAGCCCTGTTGCGGTACTCAGCCAAAGGTCGCTACTTGCATCTTTAAAAATTTTATAAATATCTCCATTTATGATGCTTGTGGAATCTTCTCCATGATGATTATAGGTATGAAAATCGTATCCATCGTAACGATTTAGACCATCTGCGGTAGCAAACCACAAAAAGCCCTGTTTATCTTCTAAAATATCTCGAACAGACCCTTGCGACAACCCTTCATTCACTCCAATACGCTGAAAATTGAACTCTGGTGCTTGCGAAAAAGCTATTTTTCCACTAAAAAAAAATAAAAAAATAAAAAAACATAGATTTTTTTTGCCCATTATGTTAAAATACGTCAAATGACGTATTGAATTAGTGCATCGCATACCTCATCTTTGCATTGTGTTTGAACAGTTTAACAGGCTAAAGTTAGTTCTGAGCCCCAAAAAATTTCTTTACAACCTAAAAAACTACTCTACACCCAAAAAGTTATCTTAAAAAAACTAAAACATCTTAACTTTAAAAAATTCAAAAAACCAAAATTCGAAAGAATTGAAACCAAAATTTTTACGATAACCTCACGTTAAAATTGAAAACAAATTCTCTCCACAAAAAACTAATTATTACCCAAATCGTTATCGTTTTCCCCTAAACATAATGATTTGGGTTTTTCAAAAAAGAAGGTTTATATAATACATATATTTGCTCCTCAGTTGCTTTGCCCCAACTGAGGGGCTTTTTTTGTACATTAAAGGCTCAATTTTGGGTATCCATCATTATTACTATTTCCCAAACGCTTTTTTTCTCAATCTTTGTAAAAATGGAGAAGCGAAAATAAAATTTTGCAGCTCCAGGCTATCACTTTCCAAAACTTGCTCGCTATTTCCTGTCCATTCTATCTGTCCTTTGTGCAAAAATAAAATATTATCTCCGATTTCCATCACTGAGTTCATATCATGTGTATTGATGATAGTTGTAATGCCATCTTCAACCGTAATTTGTTTAATTAATTCATCGATTACGATAGACGTTTTCGGGTCAAGACCAGAGTTCGGTTCATCACAAAAAAGATACTTAGGTTTTAGCACAACCGCTCGTGCAATACCAACTCTTTTTTGCATACCACCACTCACTTCCGAAGGATATTTCAAATTAGCATTTTCCAAACCAACACGAAGCAAGCACAAATTGACCCTTTCTATTTTTTCTGCTATCGTCATATTTGTAAACATATCCAAAGGAAAACGTACGTTTTGCTCTACGGTCATACTGTCAAACAGCGCAGAACCTTGAAAGAGCATACCAACTTGTAAGCGCAAAGTTCTAATTTTTGCTTTATCTAAATGGAAAAAATTATTATCATTGTACCAAACTTCACCGCTTGTAGGCGGCACAAGCCCAACGAGTGTTTTGAGCAGAACGGTCTTGCCAGCACCACTTCTTCCGATGATAAGGTTTGTTTTTCCTGGCTCAAAAGTGTGTGTTATACCTTTTAAAACTTCGCTCTCGTCAAAAGATTTTCGTATATTAATTGCTTTTATCATAATTGTCTTTCTAAAATCTAAAACAAAAGTACAAGTTTTCCGTAAATTCTTTACTTTTGCAGTACATTATTCATTTTATTTAAAGTAAAAAATATTTTCCGTGTCAAAAAAACAAAATGTAACACCTCGTGCAGCACTTACAGAAAATAAAGTAGCACTTGAAACAAAGCCTTTAATTTCCGAAAATGCTGCTAATTGGGTTTATATCGGGATTACTATCGTCTTTTTAGCTATAATTTGGCTTGCTCGCACTAACCTTTTGAGCCTGCCTTTTGAGCGAGATGAAGGCTCGTATAGCTACATGGGACAACTCCTGCTCGAAGGACAAAAACCATATATTGATTTTTATGAAATGAAATTGCCTGGTATTTTTTACTGCTATGCGGCGGTTGTAGGTATTTTTGGTAAAACACAAGAAGCGATGCACCTTGGTTTTGCAGTTGTTACTTTTATTTCTTCTTTTTTTATTTGGTTGATTTCCAAAAAAATATTTAATACGCCTGCGGCAATGGCGGCTACTGTTTCGTTTGCGATTTTGTCACTTATGAAAACAGCATCAGGTTTTGCTGCACAAGCCGAACACTTTGTTGTTTTGTTTTCTGTAATTGGGCTCTATCTCACTTTTTGGGCTATTGAAAGCGGCAAAATTTGGCAATATTTTCTTGCTGGCATTTCGCTTGGCATGGCACTTTTGGTCAAGCAATCGGGTGGCTTTTTCGCTTTAGCGGCTGGTATATTGGTCATTTTAGCAAATTTAAAACCTTTAAATATTTTAAATTTAGTCAAAAGTGGCGTTGTGATGCTGCTTGGTTTTATGGCTATTATGGGCGTTTTTGTAGGTTTGATTATTTCAAAAGGCGCATACAATGAGATGTTGTATTGGACAATAGATGCTGCTAAAAATTATGTTGGAGCATTGACTTGGGATCAAGGTATGCAGCAGCTTTCGGGTGCAATGAAAAGCATCACGAATGGCTACATGGGATTTTGGGTACTTGGTTTTTTAGGTACGACTTTGATTTGGCTAACTCGTTTGGAATTGTATAAAAAATTAGGAATTATCCTTTTGGCATTGATTTCTTTTGCAAGCACTGCTCCTGGCTTACGTTTTTATGGACATTATTTTATACAATTTATGCCTGCTTTGGCTATTTTAGTTGGTGCGGCAGTGTATAGTATAGGAAATATTATGAAAGAAAAAATGAACGTAAGCACTGGATTTGGCGCAAGTACGGCAGCATTTTTGTTTGTAACTATTACGGTGATTGCGAATCAGAGTGGTTATTATTTTTCGCCAAGCGAATTTAAAGTTATTCGAGAAGTGTATGGCGATAATCCTTTTATAGAAGCTGATGCGATAAGTGATTACATCAAGACGCACTCTAAAGGAAATGGACCAATTGCAGTATTTGGAGCAGAGCCACAAGTATATTTCCAAACACAGCGAAAATGTCCGCATCGTCACTCTTTTATAAGTTTTACTTCTTATAATACAGCAGTTGGCAAAGCGTGGAGAGAGGAAGTGAAAGCTGGTGTTGAACAAGCTGCGCCAGAGTATGTTGTTATATTTTTCCATCAGTTTTCTTGGTCTTATAAACCTGATGATGACCAAGACCTTTTCAAATATGGCTATGATTATGTAAAAAAGAATAATTATGACTTGGTAGGTATAGCAGATATTGCTTCTAATACAAAACCAGTTTTGGTATGGGAAACAGCTGCTCAAACGTACAAACCACAAGGAAAATCGTATGTGCAGTTATTTAGAAAGAAAATGTAAATACTCAAATTCGCTACGTGATTGAGAAAAAAATTTAAAATAAAAATTTTATACAATAATACATTTGCAGTATTCGTTTAACTTAAAAATTTCTTAAAAGCCGCTTATTATAAAATATCAAACTCCATTTTATTTTTATAAAACTATTTAACTTCAAAAGGAGTATATATGCGAGCTTATTCAAATTTAAACATAAAAAAAATGAAAAAATCTACATGGTTAGGCGTTAGTGCCTTGATGATGATACAAACCATAACTTCGGCACAGTGTTACCTTACAGCAAGCGGAAATCGTATAGACCAAACGGGTGCGCCTTGTGCGAATACAGTTGTTTCAGCAGTTCCTTTCTTACGTATTTCCCCTGATGCTCGTACAGGAGCAATGGGCGATGCAGGTATTGCTATCTCTCCTGATGCCAATTCTATGCACCTCAATACTTCAAAATTAGTTTTTGCAGACGACAAAGCAGGTGTTTCTGCGACATATACGCCTTGGTTGCGTGCTTTGGGGCTTACAGATATTTATTTGGCATACCTTGGTGGCTACGCTAAACTGAATGAGCGTCAGGTGGTTGCTGCATCAGCTAGATTTTTCTCTTTGGGAGATATTACTTATACCAACGACAATGGCGAAGTAACGGGTACTGGAAATCCAAGTGAATTGGAAACGAATATCGGCTTTGCTCAAAAACTAACAGATAATTTTTCGGCAGCAGTAAATGGTAAATTTATTTACTCTAATCTTGCTGGCGGTCAGTTTGTAGGAGGAGGAACAGAAGCAGTACGTGCAGCAAGAGCTGGTGCAGCTGATATTTCTTTTACTTATCAGCGTCCTATCAAAACAGCTAACGGAACAAATAAACTCCGTTTAGGTTTGGCAATGACAAATATTGGTTCAAAAATTACTTATACTCAATCTCAAAACAGAGATTATATGCCCGCAAACTTAGGTATTGGTGGTGCTTACGAAATGAACATCAATGAGTTTAACAGCATTACTGTTGCGGTTGATTTTAATAAATTGGCAGTACCTACGCCAGTAGATAAAAATATAGAAGACCCTAATAATCCAAATAAAACTATCCCGAATCCTAAATGGGATGAAAGTGGCGATGGTATTCCAGATTGGAAGCAAAAAGGAACAGTAACTGGTTTTATTTCTTCTTTCGGTGATGCGCCTACTTTTAAAGAAGAACTCAAAGAGTGGACTTATAGCCTTGGCTTGGAGTATTGGTACGACAAACAATTTGCTGTTCGTGCTGGTTATTTTAATGAAAACAAACTCAAAGGTGGACGTAAGTATTTGACGCTCGGAATGGGCTTAAAATATAATGTTTTTGGTCTTAATTTTTCTTATTTAGTACCTACAACCGCTGCTCGTAATCCTTTGGATAACACACTTCGTTTTTCTTTGTTGTTTGATTTTGCAGCGATGCGTGGTGAGGAAGTAAACTAATTTATAATGAAGAATTTATAATTAAAAATGTAAATAATTGATAATTAGGCTATTACAATTATTTATATTTATAAAAAAGCACCTTCGATTGATAATTGAAGGTGCTTTTTTTATTTATAAAAAAATTAATCGAAATAATCAGTATCAGTTAAAACTCAATGACAGCCAGGCTCCTATCGTCGCATGACAGCCATCTGCATCTATGATTGATGGTATTCTTACTAACTTTTGATTGTGATTTTTAACTGATAATTCCAAAACTAATTAAAAACCAAGTAAAATGTTGCGCCAGCAAAATAACCCAAAGCAGCGAGCCACGATATTTTTTTAAAATACCAAATAAAACTTATTTTTTCTAAGCCCATCACTGCTACTCCTGCTGCCGAACCTATGATGAGCATACTGCCTCCTGTACCTGCCGTATAAGCCAAAAAATGCCAAAAAGTATCGTCAATAGATTCTGTGTACATAGACATTGCTGCTGCAACCAAAGGTACATTATCAATAATAGCAGAAGACACACCAAGCAACAAGGCTACAACGTTTTTGTCAGGTAAAAAAGAAGCGATTTGACTTGCTAAGTCTTCTAATAAATGTAGCGATTCCAAGCCAGCAATAGCCAATAAAATACCTAAAAAGAATAAAATACTTGAAAAATCAATACGAGAAAGTGCATTTTGGGCCAAATATAAATCTTTTCTTTCTTCCGAAAAATCTTCTTCGGGGTGTATATATTCAGATACCAACCATACTACTGCCATGGCGAGCATCATGCCCATGTAGGGTGGCAAATGTGTCCATATTTTAAAAATAGGAACGAAAAGTAATGCTCCAAGACCTACAAAAAACATTATTTTACTGCTCAAAAGTTGCTCTTGTTGTATTTCTTTTTGCTCAGGATAAAGTATAGTTTTTCCTCTAAAATTTTTATGGAAACTCAATATTCCAAGTGGAAATAAAAGGCAAATCAAAGAAGGCAAAAACATACTTTTTATCAAAAGCCAAGAAGATGTTTTTTCTCCTATCCAAAGCATAGTAGTCGTAACATCACCGATAGGCGACCAAGCACCGCCAGCATTTGCAGCAATAATAACCACCGAGGCGTACCAAATCCTATCTTTTTTATCTGGTATCAAACGTCGGAGAATTGAGATAAACATAATACTTGTCGTGAGATTGTCAAGCACAGCAGATAGAAAAAATGTTGCGAAACCAATAAGCCAAAGCAGTTTTACTTTGCGGTCAGTACGCACAATTTTATTGATAATATTGAAGCCTTTGTGCAAATCAATCAACTCTACGATAACCATCGCTCCTTTCAGAAAAAATAGAATTTCAGCAATTTTTGCTAATTTTTTGCTTAATTCTTCTTGAAAAAAAGGTAAATTAGCTACATTTTGAGTAAATATGACCGTCCAAATCAAAACACCTGTCAGTAAAGCAGGTACGGTTTTATTTAGTTGCAAAGGCTGTTCAAAAACAATTAATGTGTAGCCAATTATAAAAATCAGGATTACTAAAATAACCATACTTTGTTTTATCCTATTATATTTTCTACAATTTCTAATCCATAGCCTATCAGTCCAATACGTTTTTTAGGATTATCAGAAATTAATTTTATTTTAGAAACTCCTAATTCACGCAGGATTTGTGCGCCTACGCCAAAATCACGTTGTTGCATATCCCGTACGAGCGTGGCATCTTTTGAGTATTGTTCGAGGCGTTGCAAAATCGTATTTCCCTTCTCTCCGTGACGCATACAAAGCAAAACACCTTTTTCATTGCTGTTGATGATTTCAAGCGCATTTTGCAATTTTTTGTCATAGCCTTCAAAAAGAAGACCCAAAATATCGCCCGTTTCGGTGTCAGAATATACTTTTACAGGTACAGCTTCGTTTACGTCCCAAGAGCCTTTTTTCATCGCTAAATGCACGTCAGAAGAATTGAGTTGAGAAAACGCAATCGCTTGAAAATCACCGAATTGTGTTGTAATTTTTACTTCTATTTCTTGTTTTACCAAACGCTCCGTTCTCATTCTGTACTCTACCAAATCGTCTATCGAAACCGTTTTGATGTTGTGTTTTTCTGCCAATTCGAGCAATTGTGGCAAGCGAGCCATCGTACCATCTTCATTCATAATTTCAACCACAACACCTGCGGGATATAGTCCTGCCAAACGTGCCAAATCTACTGCTGCCTCCGTATGTCCTGTTCTACGCAAAACGCCACCAGGTTTTGCCTTTAAAGGAAAAATATGTCCAGGACGAGTATAATCGCTACCTTTTATGTTGGGCATCGTCATTGCTTTTATACCTGTTGCACGGTCATAAGCAGAAATTCCTGTGCTGCAACCGTGTCCTTTTAAATCTATGGAAACAGTAAATGCTGTTTCATGCAAATCTGTATTTGAAGTGACCATTAGCGGTAAATCAAGCTCATTGGCACGTTTTTCTTCTATCGGAGTACAAATCAAGCCACGACCATGCGTAGCCATAAAGTTGATAATATCTGGCGTGACTAATTCGGCAGCACAAACAAAATCGCCTTCATTTTCACGATCTTCGTCATCTACAACGATAATGATTTTTCCTGCACGAATATCTGCAATTGCTTCTTCAATTGTATTCAATTTCATATTATTTAGTATTTTTAGTGAAAAAACAAACGCCAATTGTTTTTGTTTTAAAATCAGCTGTAAAATTACGATAATTAAAAATCATAGACAAAGAAACCACTAAAAACAAATTTAAAATATTAGCTAAAAAAACAAGACGCACAAAATAAAAAATCTATATATTTTATATATTTTTACACTCAATTAAATATTTAAAGAAAATGTCAGAGTTGCATCATCACGAACATCATTTACAAAGTTCCGATTTGTTAAAAGATATTGTTATCGGAATGTCGGACGGATTGACTGTTCCGTTTGCACTTGCAGCTGGACTGAGTGGCGCAGTGGCAAGCAATGATATTGTTATTACCGCAGGAATTGCGGAAATTGCAGCTGGTTCTATCGCAATGGGCTTAGGTGGTTTTCTCTCGGGACAAACAGAAGTGAACCATTACAAAGCGGAATTGAAGCGAGAATATTGGGAAATAGAACATAAAAGGGAAGTTGAAATTCAAGAAGTAAAAGATATTTTTATAGAAATGGGTTTGAGTGAAAATACAGCAGTAGCAGCCACAACAGAACTTATCAAAGACGACCACAAATGGGTTGATTTTATGATGCGTCACGAGTTAGGTTTGGAAAAACCTGATGAAAAACGAGCTACAAAAAGTGCTTTTAATATTGGTATTTCTTACATTATCGGTGGAATAATTCCTTTGACCGCTTATTTTTTCACGAAAATACCGTCTGAAGGCTTATTTTATTCTACTATTATTACGCTAATTTGTTTGTTTATTTTCGGATTTTATAAAAGTAAAATGACCGAACAACCTTTGTTTTTAGGTGCATCAAAGACGATGGCAATTGGCGCAATCGCTGCTGCCGCTGCCTATTTTATTGCAAAAGGATTGAGCTAATTTATTATTTACCCATTACTTAACCATAAAAAAATAAAAACATGAAAATAATAGTCCCTATGGCGGGAAAAGGTTCTCGCTTACGTCCACACACGCTGACTGTTCCTAAACCATTGGTATCGGTAGCTGGAAAAACCATCGTGCAACGATTAGTAGAAGACGTGGCAAAAGCTTATGGTGGAAGTATCGAAGAGGTAGCTTATATTGTAGGCAATTTTGGTGAAGAAGTCGAAAAAGATTTGATTGAAATCGCAGAATCTATCGGAGCAAAAGGCTCTATTTACTACCAAGATGTTCCTTTGGGAATTGCTCATGCCATTCTTTGCGCAGGAGAAAGTCTTTCTGGACCTTGTATGGTCGCTTTTGCAGATACTTTATTCAGGGCAAGTTTTGAGTTTAATCCTGAGCAAGATGGTATTATTTGGGTACAAAAAGTGAGTAATCCAGCTTCATTTGGTGTCGTAAAATTAGATGAAAAAGGTACGATTATTCAATTTGTAGAAAAATCGCCTGTTTTTGTGTCAGATTTAGCGATTGTAGGTATTTATTATTTTAGAGATGGGGAATATCTAAAAACACAATTACAATATTTAATTGATAATGATATAAAGTATAAAGGCGAGTTTCAGCTCACGAGTGCGCTTGAAAATATGCGAGAAAGCGGAACACAATTCAAAACAGCAAGTATTGACGAATGGCTCGATTGTGGCAATAAAGAAGCGGTTGTTCACTCTAATCAGCGTGTTTTGGAGTATAGCAAGGGCAAAAGTTTGGTCGCTACGTCTGTTGTACTTGAAAATGCAGTAATTATTCCGCCTTGTTTTATTGGTGCAAATTGTGTTATACGGCAGTCTGTGGTTGGTCCTTATGTTTCTATCGGAGCAAATTCGACGATTGAACATTCTGTTATTAGTAACAGTGTTATCCAAAACGAAAGTATCATTAGTGATGCTAATTTGGAAAACTCTATGGTCGGAAATTTTGTGGAATACAAAGGACGAAAATCAGAAATCAGCATTGGAGATTACTCAAAATATGCAAGTTAGTTAATGCAAAATGATGAATGCGTAATGATGAATTTTGTAAAAATGGGATTTTTAGATACAAGCCAGTTATTTTAATTTTTCAGTGCTATTGATATTTCCAAAGCTGCTTTTTAGAATATCTCTTAGCCAAGCGACAACAAAAGCACTACAAAAGACCAGACAAAACAACACTGGAAAATAAATGTAAAATTGCTCTTGTGAAACAAAGAAATTTTGCTTAAAATAAGTGTAATATATTTTATCAAAAATATAAGAACACAAGTAAATATCAAGCGAAAGTAAAGATATTTTGGTCAAAATAAGCCTCAGAATATTATTTTGAAAATCAAAATCATACAAAGCAACAAATATAATGGTTGCCGAAATCATCACAATCGGGCTATTGAAATAAAAATATACAAGACTTTTTTCTAAAAAAAATGCGGTAATTGTAGCTAAAAAAAGTAAAGCTAAAACACTTCCAAATGCTATTTTTCTGTCTATTTGTGGTTTATATTCTTTTACATAAGAGCCAATAAAATAATAAGTTAAAGGATAAAGTGCTGTCCAAAATGCTGGTAATATGCTAAAACCAAGCAAAACAGAAGTATTTGCAGTCATCAACGCCAGCGTAACTATCAAAATTTGTTTTTCTTTTTGCGTAGGAATATTTTGATATAAAATATTTAAAAACGGAATAAGTAAAAATAAACCTAAGTACATTTCTACATACCAACCGTATTCATTGGCAGAAAACCGTATGACTTTTCCAAGCCATTGTACTATTGTAAAATTTTCTTGTAGGTAAAAAATTCTGAACCCAATCGCTAAAACAGTATAGAAAAAATAAGCCGAAAGTATTTTAAAAACACCTTTGTAATACTCGTTCGAAACAGTTTTTTTTGCGTTTAAAAAACCTGTTAGCATCATAAAAATAGGCACACAAGTCATAAAAAAACAACGAAAAAATTCTTGCAAACACATATTCCAATTAGAAATGGGCGTATTGTAAAAATTGGTATTTAGCGAAAAGTGTACTGCGACAACGCTGCAAGCTGCCACACTACGCAACAAATCCAAACCGATACTTCTGGCAGGAATTGTTTTATCGTTTGTTAAATTATTTTCTGACATTGTTTTTTGCTTGATAATCGGATAAAAATAAGCGTCATTTTTTTGATTAAAAAATGACGCTTATTTTAAGCTGATATTTTATATAAATTGCTTATTAGTGTATTAGATATGAAATAAACTTAGTACCTTTGGGAAAAAATAATAATGGGACAATTGCAAGCAAAATCAGTAATTATAAGTAAACCTCTATTGAATTTACTAATAGAATTAACAAATCAACATAAAGTAAGTGACC
>JANMGN010000036.1:0-9577 GCA_031374645.1 Chitinophagales bacterium
ATGCCACTATTTATGTAGCAAGAAAAACACAAAAACCTATTTTGATTGGCGCAAACGGTTCTGCCATAAAACGAGTAGGTACAGAAGCCAGAAAGAGTATGGAAAAATTCTTTGAATCAGCTGTTTTTTTAGATTTGAATGTAAAAATTCGTGAAAATTGGCGTGATGACGACAAATTTTTAAGCTATTTTGGCTACAATAATAAATAGGCTAAATTTTCTATAATAAATTGATTATGAGTTATTTATATTTTTAATTATTCATTTTTAATTATTCATTACTTATGTCGATTTTTCTATATCTCATTTTATTTTTTTCTTTACTAAGCGGTGGTACATTAGCATTTTTTTTACGAAAAAATACCCAACAATATTTACAGCTAATCCTCTCGTTTTCAGGTGCTTACATCATCGGAATTACGGCTTTGCACCTTATTCCAGAAACTTTTCACGACGCATCTGCATCGCTTGGAGTATGGCTTTTGGTAGGTTTTTTCGGACAGTTAGTCCTCGAACAATTGTCAAAAGGCATCGAGCACGGGCATATTCACGTACCACATCAACCGAATTTGAGTTTTGTCGTTCAAGTCATGCTTGGGCTAAGTATTCACTCTTTTGTAGAAGGAATGCCGCTTAATGTTCCTGTAAGTTCACAACTGCACAATCACGACCATTCTCACTTACTTTGGGGTATTATTTTACACGAAATGCCTGCATCATTTGCACTTATTTCGTTATTATTGAGTTCTGGTTTTCGCAAACCTTTGGTTATCGTATGTCTATTTTTATACGCCTCTATGTCTTCATTGGGCGCATTGACAGCTCGTTGGCTCGCACCATCACCCGAAACCAGTCAAATTATGATGGCACTCGTGATAGGTACTTTTTTGCACATTGCCACTACTATTCTTTTTGAAGCGGATAGTTCGCAGCATCACCACAAAATTCCTTATAAAAAATTATTGGTCATTGCACTCGGTATTGGAATTGCTTTTTTGACATTGCTATAAAACAAAAAAACCGAACTCCTGTGTACAAGAAATTCGGCAAATTTGTTTTGGGCTACCCAAAATGGTTTTTCATCACTCACTATATAAACGCATAAAATTCTCTTTGTTGGGTTTGAATTATTGTCAGTTTATTGTAAAATTTTAATTTTATAATAAGCTGATAACGAGTTATTTGTATTTTTAATTATTCATTACTTACAGGCAAAAATAATCTTTTAGCGCATCTAAAAAATCCTGTTTTTTACCTTCTGAAACAGTAATTTCCTTGTTGTTTTCCATAACTACATGACCGCCTTTACCTTTCACATAATTTTTCAATCTATCCATATTGATAGTCGAAGAGCGATGAATACGAATAAAAGCACCTTCTGTAAGCATATCTTCTACCATAATTAGCGTTTTGCAAACCAATACCTGACGACCATCTATAAAATGAATCATTGTATAGTTACCGTGTGCTTCGAGGCTCACAATATCGTGAAGGTTTTCAAAACTTATCCCTTCCATCGTTGGTAATGCAATTTTTTTAGACATATTAACAGGAACGTAAATACGTTGAGCAATACTTGCTGTACGAAGTTTCGTACTTGGAGTTGTTGCTGTTGCGATTTGATGAATTGCTGCTGTCATGATATAAATTTTTTATTTGTGATAGAAATTAGGAATGAAAAATAAATAAATTGGCTAAGTAGGCGATGGAAAATAGGAAACAAGATAAGGCTATTTTTGTCATTCAATGCAGCGCATTGGCTTATAAAAATAACGAAATATTGGTTTATATTTTACCGCATAGTTGGTCAAGTCATTTATTTGTCGTTCCTTAGAAGCGTATAAAATTTTTCATGGCTTTAAATAATTCGATAAACTTCTTCTTTTCTTCGACAAAGTTACGCCAAGTTATATCTACTGGCAATCCATTTTTTTTCAAAACTCAGGTTTCTAAGCCTATTTTTAATTACAAACATTTGATTATCAGTATTTTATACGAAAATATTAAATATAAAACATATAATTTTTTATTATAAATACTACATAAATGCAACCAAACACGTATTTTTTTTGTCTTAATTTAACAGACAAAGTATATTTTTTAAATAAAAACAAAGGATTTTTGTAAAATTTTAGAGTAAAATTTTGCTTTTTAGACAAAATGCAGATACTTATACTAAAATATAGTATAACTTTGTATATTATTTATGTTTGCACAAAAAATTAAATGAATAAGGTCTTATCTTAATGCCCTTATTACTCAATAAAATATGTTACAGAAGTCATTACACCATTACATTCCGCACTTAATTATGAAAAATCACATGAAAAACTCGTACCTCCTATTTTTTTTAATACTAACCGTAAGTACCACATTCGCACAAGGCACTTGGACTGCCGCAAGTTGTACTGCTGCTGACCCCAAAGTCTCAAAAGTATTTATTAATGCTTGTTATAATCCCGAAGGTTACAATGAGTTCTCTTACTTGCAAACGGGTAGCACTCCATGGAACTGGTCAAATTTCAATGTTACAGGAAGTAATGGAAATTACATGACTGTACCAAATTCTGGATCACCCAACTTTAGCCCCGTGGCAAATGTATTTACAGCAAATACTGCCATAGTAGCGCAGCTTAATGGAGGTGTAGGCACTTGCCCAACACAAGTATTTTTCCCTGCACCCAACCCTATTCCAGCCAACTCTGCAATAATGGTAACCATGTCAAGTGTTGGAATTGCAGGTTTGTTCCCAGGTAGTATTTCTGCGCTTTGCGGAAAAGGTCCCGTGTATGTAATCTCTGGTAATTATACTTCAGCTGGAACTGGAGGTCCTGGTTTTTTCAAAAATAACGGTTGTTTAGGTCCGCCTATTGGTTGTACACCTTCTGCAATCTTCAATTTTGGAACTGGCTGTGCCAAAACACTAACATACAACTTGAATAATACAACACCAGATCCAGGTGGAGATGGAGAAAATTTTTTAGAAGATGGTACTCAAAATATATCGGGTTGTTTTGATGCTCCGCCTTGCGCTGCTCCACCTTCTCCTGTACTTAGCCCATTGAATCTTACTTTTTGCGCTGGTCAAAATACTATACCAGGAAATCAAACGATTGCTTGCTCCAACTGTACGGTCAGTACACCAGGATTTTATAATGTTTTTACGGCAGCTACTGGCGGTGTTCCTGTTTTTGTAGGACCTAATTTCCCAAGTGGATTTAATATTGCGGGTCTTCCTACTGGAACGACTACTTTTTACGTTACGCAAACAGGTTTTTGCGAAAGCGCACGTGTTCCCATAACGCTCACAAAAAGTCCTGGCCCAACCAATGCAATGGTAAAGGTAGATGCTAATTGTCCAGTAGCGCCAGGTACTGGTTCTGCTACTGTCAATGTTAGTAGTGCGCCAAGTCCATATACTTATATTTGGTCGAATGGAGGAAATACACAAACTATAAGCAACTTATTACCAGGTACTTATACTGTAACTGTAACAGATGCCAATACTTGTACAAAAGAATCAACTATTACAGTAGGCTCTCCTCCTGACCTCACAATGAATGTTTCAGCTACAACGGCAGCTACCTGTGTAACACCAGGGACAGCAACCGTTTCCACAACTGGTGGTACGCCAAGTTTTACTTACGTATGGAGTGCCGCAGGTGGAAATGGCGCAACGATTTCCACGCTAACTCCTGGTACTTACACTGCAACCGCAACCGATTCTAAAGGTTGTACAAAGACAATTCAAGCAACTATTGCGCCCAATACAAGCGTTCCGACAGCTGTTGCGACAGCTCCAAATGTTTTGACTTGTGCTAATCCTACAATTGCTATTTCTGGTGCGGGTTCTTCTTCGGGAGGTTATACTTACAATTGGAGTGGACCAAATGTAGTGAGTAATGGGACAACCTTAAATCCTACTGTTGGGCAAATAGGAATATATACGATTACAGTTACAAATACGGCAGATGGTTGTACAAAAGCTGCATCTGTCACTGTTGGAGAAGATAAAGCACAACCTGTAACTGCTATTGCTACACCACCAAAAATCACTTGTGCAAATACAAGTATCCAGCTCAATGCAGGTGGTTCAGGTGCTGGAACATACAATTGGTCTGGCTCTGGAATTGTATCAGGCGGAACTACTAAAACACCTACTGTGAATCAGCCAGGAACTTATACTATTACTGTTACAAGTGCTACTAATGGCTGTACAAAAACAGAAAGTGTGACTGTTATTGAAGACAAAGTAGCACCTTCTGCAAGTGCTGGTCCTGATAAAACATTGAATTGTTTAAATAATCAAAATACAACACTTACCGCTTCTGGTGGTGGTACTTATTCTTGGTCGAACGGAGGAGGAAGTGCTACAACAAATGTAAATGCACCAGGAACTTACACCGTTATAGTTACTAATCCTGCAAATGGTTGTACAAAATCAAGCAGTGTGAACGTAACAACCGATATTATAGCTCCAACGATCAACCCAATACCAGTAGTTACGATTAATTGTAATTCTCCAAATGCACCAGTGAGTGTTACTGCAAGTGGACCTAATTTACAGTACAATTGGTCGAACGGTGGAAGTGGAAATTCCAGTCAAGTGAACAGCGCGGGCACATACAATGTAGTCGTTACCAACGGAAATAATGGTTGTACAGCGACACAATCTTTCACAGCCGTAGAAGATAAAACCCCGCCAATAGCAGTTTTAGCTCCACCACTACAATTGACTTGTGCAACAGGAGGAAGTATTGTTTTAGATCCAACAGGCTCAAGTTCTGGTGCGAATTTCAGCTATTTATGGTTTGGTCCAACAGGAAGTATATTGGGAAGTAATCAATCTGGTCTTACTGTAACTACGCCAGGTAATTATCTTTTGAGCATTGCAAATAACATAAATGGTTGTACAAAAAGTACATCTGTAAATGTGGTAGGAAATGTAACACCTCCGACAGGCGATGCTGGACCTCCGAAAGCATTGAATTGTTACAACAGTAGCAGCGTATCTATTGGTACATCTGGAAGTGGGAATCAAACTTATTCGTGGTCTGCTGGACCAAATACTTCAAGTAATACGCAAACCATTACTACGGCAGGCGTTTATACTTTAACTATTACAAATCTTGACAATGGATGTACAAAAATAACAAGTGTGACAGTTACAGATGATAAAATTGCGCCTGTTATTAGTCCAATTCCGCCTGTAACAGTCAATTGTTTTACACCTACACCAAGTTTAAATACGACTACTACAGGTTCTAATTTAGTATATGCGTGGACACCAAGTGGTTCGGGTGCAAACCCAACTATTACACAAGGTGGAACTTATACGGTAATCGTTACCAACTCCGTAAATGGTTGCACTGATACTAAAATGATTGTTGTTCCTGAGGATAAAAATGATCCATTGGCAGTAGTCGCTACGCCTCCCGAATTAAATTGTTACAATAATTCTTCGATTGCACTTGACCCTACGGGTACGAGTACAGGTGCAAATTTTAATTACAATTGGTCTGGGCCAAGTTTTTCTTCTACTAATTTAGTGCCACCGAATGTTACTACCGCAGGTACATATACTTTGGTAGTAACCAATTCTACCAATGGTTGTACCAAAGATAAAAGTGTTTCTTTTACTCAAAATACAACTTTACCAACAGCTCTTGCAGGAAATCCGCAAACCTTAAACTGTTTTAATTTAGGAACAGTAAATATTGGAGGTGCATCAAGTTCTGGCGCAAATTTTACTTATTTATGGTCAAATAATGTTACAACAGCTACGCAAAATGTAACGACACCTGGTACTTATTCTATTGTTGTTACAAATACTGCAAACGGTTGCACCAAAGACGCAAGCGTTGTTATAAGTGAGGATAAAGATATTCCTACAATAGATGCTGGTAATGATTTATTTATAAATTGTTATAATCCTAATGTAAGTCCAGCCGCAGTTGCAGGAAATGGTTCACCATTAACTTATGCTTGGACAGGAACAGCCGCTATTGGCTCAGGTGCAAATACACTAATGCCTTCTTTTAATTTGGCTGGAACATATACTGTAACTGTTACCAATTCTTCTAATGGCTGTACCAATACTGATGTTTTGGGAATTACTTCTGATATAGTTGCTCCAACAGCCGTTGCGACTGTTTCCAATGGAATAGACTGTAATAATTCAACAGCAGTTATTGATGCAACAGGTTCGAGTAGTGGTGCGAATTTTACGTATGCTTGGACAGGACCTAATAATTTTACCAACAATACAATTAGTCCGACCGTAACAACTGGTGGTGTTTATACTGTAACCGTTACCAATACGGTAAATGGTTGTATAAAAACAGCACCCGTTACTGTTTTGGAAGATAAAACTCCACCTGCGGCAAATGCTGGTGGCGTACAAAGTGTAACTTGTACCAATCCAACAATTCAGTTGAATGGAACTGGTTCAGTAGGTTCTAATTTTTCTTACAACTGGACAACGGTTGATGGAAATATCGTCGTCGGAACGTCATCTTTGACACCTACTATAAATCAGGCTGGAACGTATGTTTTGGTCGTTACAAATAACACAACAGGTTGTACAGCATCATCGACAGCAATAGTGAATGAAAATAAAGTCTTTCCAGTAGCTAATGCTACTGGCGGCGGCGGCGTAATTACTTGTTTTGCACCAACACTTCCTTTGGGTGTCAATGTCACTTCTGGGGCTAATCTTCAATATCAATGGACAGCAACTGGTGGTGGAAATATTATTGGAAATGCTGCACAACAAAATATCACTATAAATCAAGGTGGAATTTATAATGTAACGATTACAAATGCTGTAAACGGTTGTAGCACAGCGAGTTCTGCAACAATTACTGCCGACAATACTTACCCAACAGCAAATGCAACAGCTTCTGGAATTATAGATTGTAATAATCCAAATGCTACGCTTGACGGCACTTCTTCTTCGCAAGGTGCGGATTTCTCTTACAATTGGACGGGGCCAAGTGGATTTAACAACAATTCAAGTTTGCAACCTACCATAACGGCTGGCGGTGCTTATACGATTAATATTACAAATACTGCTAATGGTTGCATTTCTTCAAAAACAATTATTGTTAATGAAGATAAAATTTTGCCAGTGGCGACTTTGACGACACCAAGTCAATTGAACTGTATTAGCTCGTCTGTTACTATTCAAGGGGCAGGAAGTAGTAATAATCTTTACAATTGGACGACTAATAATGGAAATATTGTAAGCGGTCAAAATACTTTGACACCTACTGTTAATCAAGCTGGGCTTTACACTTTAAATGTTATTAATCCTACAAATGGTTGTCAAGCAAATTACAACACAACGATTATTTCTAATATCATTTATCCAATAGTAACCATTGCGCCACCTAATCCTATTACTTGTTTTTCGCCCAATGTTACCTTAGATGCGACTGGCTCAAGTAGTGGTGGCTCGTATCAGATACAGTGGTTTGCGCTTTCTGGCTCTATTAGTGGCGGTGGAAATACCCTTCAACCATTTACAAATCAAGCTGGTACTTATACTTTAAATATAAAAGACAATAGCAATGGTTGTCAATCTGTAAAGACTGTAGATGTTGTAGATAACAGAGTTTATCCAACGGCAATTGTAGGTGCAAATGCTTTTGAAATAAATTGTAATAATCCACAAGTCAATTTGACAGGTGCTGGCTCAAGTGCTTCTCCGACTATAAGCTATCAATGGAATGCTTCCAATGGTGGTACTTTTGTGAATGGTCAAAATGTAAATTTATTAGATATAAACGTAAATAAAGGCGGTACGTTTACGCTTGTCGTGACCAATACCGCAAACGCTTGTTCCGCTTCACAGAGCATAGCTATTGCTGAAAACACAACTAAGCCTTTTGTAAATGCAGGCCCTGCAAAAATAATTACTTGTACAAACACGACTGTTCAGTTGCAAGGAGATGGTAGCCCAGGCGGTCAATACACTTCACAATGGTCTAATACAGGTGGAAATATTCCTTTTGCAAATGGTGGTACTACTTATACGCCTACCGTTTCGCAAGTAGGCACATATACTTTGACAATTACCAATACGCAAACAGGTTGTACCGCTTCTGCAACAACAAATGTTACGCTCGACCAAGGTGTTCCTACCGCAAATGCAGGTTTACAAAAAGAACTAAACTGTACTGTAAATTCCGTTCAACTTGATGGAACAGGCTCTACTTCTGGAGCAGGTCTTACTTTTGCTTGGACAACTACAAACGGAAATTTTGTTTCTGGTCAAAATACTTTAACACCAACAGTTAATAAATTTGGTATATATAAATTAAAAGTTACCAATACAGCAAACAATTGTACGAACGAAGCAACCGTAGAAGTAAAAGACAATACTACAAAACCAACGCTGAAAATTACAAAACCTAAATTATTGAACTGTGCAAATCCTAACTTTACTTTGGTAGGAACAGGCTCATCTGCTGGTAGTAATTTTTCTTATAAATGGACAACTACAGGCGGAAATATTTTAAGCGGCGATACAACTTTGATTATTTCTATTGATAAAGCAGGTGTTTATAATTTAAAAATAAAAAATAAACAAAACGCTTGTGAAAAAGATAGTTCTGTTACGGTTTTAGACAATTTTAATAAACCCAATCCTGCGGCTGCACCGACCGACCTTTTAACTTGTATAAAACCAACTGCAATACTTGATGCTTCGGCTTCTACTAACATTCAAAATGCTAAAATTCAATGGATTGCACCCGTACCAAATGCTATCGTAAGTGGTGGAAATACACTGAAACCAAGTGTCAATGAAGATGGCGATTACAAGTTGATTTTGATCGATACATTAAGCCAATGTAAGGATAGTATTATTTTTAAAGTAATAAAAGATGCTAATATTCCGCAAGCAAATGCTGGAAAAACAGATGAGTTGAACTGTACGAAAAAAATACTTAAACTGATAGGGACAGCTTCTGCAAGTGCAACGATTACGTATCAGTGGACAACCATAGGTGGAAACTTTACCAGTGCAACTGATATTTTAACACCAGATATAGATAAACCTGGTCAATACACCTTAAAAGTTTCAGATTCTGCAAACCAATGTGTCAAAGAATCAAGTGTAACGATTACACAGGATACCATAAAACCAAAAATTACAATTGTAAAACCCAAAATTTTAGATTGTAAAACAACTGTTTTTTCGCTTGATGCTTCGGCTTCTTCGCAAGGGAAAACGCTCAAATTGACTTGGACACCAGCCGCACCTTTTGTTTCTGGCGGCAACTCACTTACACCTTTGCTCAATAAACCTGGTTTATACAGCCTGACGATAAAGGATACGGTAAGCACTTGTACGACTACAAAAGATGTTTTGGTAGAACAAGACATCGTGAAACCACAAGCAGGTATTGCAAAAACGGATACTTTGAATTGTAAAAATTTGAGCGTAAAACTAAAAGGTACAGCTTCTTCTAACTCTACTTTTTACAATTATGCTTGGAAAACGCCTTCGAGTGCTTTCGTAAAAGACAGTACGACACTTTTTCCAACAGTCAATAAAGCAGGAAATTATCAGT
>JANMGN010000037.1:0-4515 GCA_031374645.1 Chitinophagales bacterium
GCGTCATATAATCCATCGCTTTGTTGATATAAGAACCTTGGCAACCTCTCAAACCGATTTGATTGTACAAAAACGAAGGAGAAAAACAAATACTATTAGGGTCTTGTCCAGTTGCCGATGATTCCAAAATAGTCCGTGCTGCATAAGCGGAACCCCATCCAACACAACTGCCTTGCTGTCCTTGATTTTTACGAGTCGGAGCAAAGCGCAACAAAGAAACACTTTCAGGAAGTGGTGTTTTGCTTGGGTCGGCATCTAAAGGCTCAAAAACATCTGCTTTATCGTATTCTTTTCGGTCAAAATCTGCACCAGTACGTGGTTCGCCACTGTTGTCGTAACCATTGCCGCCGCCGCCCGACATCATCGAGCAACCTTTAAAGTACATAAAAGCACCAAGTACCAATAAGATGATAGTGAACTTAGGAAATTTTTTGAAAATGCCAAAGACTACAGGCAAAAACATAAAAAGATTTCCTATTCCGCCACCACCACCAGTATTGGCTTCACGGTTGCCGCCGCCACCGTTGTCGTAATTTTCGTTGTCTTCTGGATCTTGTTGATTAGGATCGTCGTTTACCATTCTGATAGGCATAATTATAGTATTTTTAGTAGTGAAAAATAAAAATTAAGTTTGTTGATTTTTTTAATTTAAAAACAAAGATAAATCTTATTTTGGATTTATTAGAAAAGATTTAATAACTTTTGAAAAGTTGTCAAATCTAAAACATCCACAATTAGCGAAAATTAGTATTTACACTTTACTTACATTTTTTTTATTTACTTTTGCGAAAATAATAATTTTAGCGTTTTTTATAAAATAAAATATGTTATATAATATTGATAATCAACAAGATACGATTGTAGCGTTGGCGACTGCACCAGGTATAGGGGCGATAGGTGTGATAAGACTTTCGGGAAAAAATGCCATTGAAATATGCGACTTATTTTTTTACGGAAAAAAACTCTCGGAGCAATCCTCACACACTATTCACTTCGGGACAATTCGAAATGAGGAAAACCGAATTTTAGACGAAGTATTGGTCAGTCTTTTTAAAACGCCAAAATCTTATACTCGAGAAAATGTCGTGGAAATATCCTGTCATGGCTCGCCTTATATTTTGCAGCAAATCATGGAACTTTTTTTACGCAATGGCTGCCGCATGGCGAATGCTGGCGAATTTACGTTGCGTGCTTTTCTAAACGGACAATTGGATTTGAGCCAAGCGGAAGCTGTCGCAGATTTGATTTCGAGCAGTTCCGAAGCCTCACATAGCGTAGCAATGCAGCAAATGCGTGGAGGTATTTCGTTGGAAATCAAACGATTGCGTGAAGAATTGATTAACTTTGCGAGTTTGATAGAATTAGAATTGGACTTTGGCGAAGAAGATGTAGAATTTGCGAATCGTGACGCTTTGAAGGCTTTGATGGAAAAAATCCAGCGTTATATCAATGCGCTTTTACAATCTTTTCAGTTGGGAAATGCGATAAAAAATGGTATTTCGACCGTTATCGCAGGTCGCCCAAATGCAGGAAAATCTACTTTACTCAACGCACTCCTCAATGAAGAACGTGCCATAGTTAGCGAAATCGCAGGGACAACCCGTGACACTATCGAAGAAATTTTGAACATAAAAGGCGTAGAATTTCGTTTGATAGATACCGCAGGTATTCGGGAAGCAACTGATGCCATAGAAAAAATTGGTGTAGCCAAAACGATGGAAAAAATAGAGCAATCTTCTGTTTTACTTTATGTTTTTGACGTGATAGAAACTGAGCCAAAAGAGGTTATTGAAGACCTAAGGCAGCTCGTACAAGCCAATCAAAAACTGGTAGTTGTGAGTAACAAAATGGACTTTAATCCGTATTTTTCTGCTGATGAATTACTCAAAGCTCAAGGCGATGATGTATTTTTACAAAAAGAAAATATCGTAGCGGTTTCTGCAAAAAACGAGATGAATATTCCTTATTTAAAAGAAAAATTATACAGTACAGCAATAGAAAGCAATATCAGCCAAGAAAGCGTAATCGTTTCTAATTCAAGACATTATGGTGCGCTCAATAAGGCAAATGCCTCTATAAAAGATGCTATTTTTGCCTTAGAAAATAATGTAACTTCTGATTTTATGGCACTGGATATTCGCCGTGCTTTGTCTTATCTTGGCGAGATTACAGGCGAAGTATCGGTAGAGGATTTGCTGGGAAATATTTTTTCAAAGTTTTGTATCGGAAAATAAAAACACTCAATATTAGCATCAAAAATTTTAAAATGAAAAAAACACTCACATTATTATTTTTAACAGCAGCATTTTTGACTGCTAAAGCTCAAAAAACGAAAATATTTGAAAATGATATTATGTTCAAAAGTCCGTACGCCATAGATGACAATACAGTAACTACAAATGCAATTGTTACTTATGGGAAAGTAACCGAAGTCGTATTAAGAGAAGATATAAATGGCGCACCATACTATTTTATCAACTTGGAGAAAAAACATTATGATAACCCATTGACCTTGCTTGTTTTTAAAAATAACTATAGTGGGAATTTTGATTTGCTAAATACACTGATAGATAAAACTATAATTGTATCAGGAAAAATAGAATTCAGAAAAGCATTGGTAGAAGGTTCTTATGCTGTGAAGCCAAACATTGCTATTTACAACCCAAACCAAATAAAAATTATTACAGATTTTAAATAAAAATCAAAAACTACACATGAAAAAAATCTGTGTTTTCCCAGGCTCATTTGACCCAATTACGATAGGTCACGAAGATTTGGTGCGCCGTGCTGTACCACTTTTTGATAAAATAATTGTAGCAGTTGGTATCAATTCTACGAAAAAATATCTTTTTGATTTGGAGCAACGTTTGAATTGGATTCGAGTAGTTTTTGCAGACGAACCCAAAGTAGAAGTTGCTTATTTTGAGCATCTTACAGCAGATTTTTGTAAAGAAGTTGGCTCAAAATATCTATTGCGAGGCTTGCGAAATGCTTCCGATTTTGATTACGAAAAAACCATTTCCCAAATCAATAATATCATCGGAGATGGTATCGAAACCGTTTTTTTAATCAGTACACCTGCAAACTCGCACGTAAGTTCCACGATAGTAAGAGAAATTATTAAAGGCAAAGGCGACGTAAGCGTTTTTGTACCAAAAGCAATCAAAGAATTAGTTAAATTGTAACATTTGTCATGTCAAAAATAGCACAATCTATATTCCCTTTCAACGGTGAGGTCATCGCTGAATATCCTTATCTGAAGCAACTTGCTGTGGAGCAAAAAATACGTCGCTCTGAAAAGGCATTTGCCCATTGGAAAAATACAAGTATTGCACAACGTGCTGATTTACAACGCAATGCAGCAAAAATTTTATTAGAAAACAAAGAAAAATACGCTGCAATCATCACAGGCGAGATGGGTAAAATCATCAGCGAAGCAAGAGCCGAAGTTGAAAAATGCGCTTTCGGACTAAATTTTTATGCCGACAATGCCGAAAAAATGCTCGCTGACGAAACCGCACAAACGGACACCAATTGCATCATTGCACACGAGCCAATAGGTTGTGTTTTTGCGATTATGCCTTGGAATTTCCCTTTTTGGCAAGCCTTCCGTTACGCTGCTGCGACACTGATGGCAGGAAATGTTTCTTTGCTCAAACACGCTCCGAATGTAAGCGGCTGTTCGTTGGCAATCGAAGAAGTGTATCGTTTGGCAGGTTATCCCGAAGGTGTTTTTCAATCTTTGGTAATGGATTTAGACCTGACGGAATTTGTCATTAGTCAAAATATTGTACAAGGCGTGACGCTCACAGGCAGCGAACGTGCAGGTGCATCAGTCGCAGCTTTGGCTGGAAAGCACATCAAAAAATCAGTTTTAGAACTTGGTGGCTCAGACCCTGTTTTGATTTTAGACGATGCAAACGTAGCGAATGCTGCTAAAATTGCCGTTTTTTCTCGCATGATGAACGCTGGACAAAGCTGTATCGCTGCAAAGCGTTTTTTGGTCACGCCCAAAAATTATGAAGCCTTTTCACACGAGGTAAAAACGCTTATTTCCGATATAAAACAAGGTGATCCTTTTGATGCAGCAATACAAATGGGCCCTATGGCTCGCTTGGATTTGGCAGAAAATCTGTATCAACAAATCAAAAAATCGGTACAAGGCGGAGCAACAAAAGTCTTAGGCGGCTCACACGACGGCTGCAATTTTGAACCAACCTTATTACTCGATGTCAGTACAAAAATGCCCGTAATGACCGAAGAAACTTTCGGTCCATTGGCTTCTATTTATATCGTTGAAAATGAGGAGCTTATGATAAAAATTGCGAATAATACTACGCTTGGTTTGGGCGCATCTATTTATTCAGAAGACAGAGAACGGGCTTTGAAAATCGCTCGTCAGATTAATTCTGGAAGTGTTTTTATTAATAGTATGGTAAAAAGTGACCCAAGAATTCCGTTTGGTGGCATCAATAAATCAGGCTACGGACGAGAGTTAGCAGCACACGGTATGAA
>JANMGN010000334.1:0-4180 GCA_031374645.1 Chitinophagales bacterium
ACAAAGCAAAAAGTCGCCATGTCTTTTAGAACTTTCGATGGTGCTAAAAATTATGCTCGTATTCAATCTTTCATTTCTTCTTTAAGAAAACATAATATCAATGTTTTTAAGGCTATTAATGATATTTTCAGTAATAAAACCGTCAATTGGGTGTATGCCTAAGTTTTTACATATTTTTAATTTAATCTCTTTTTTAAAATTTACAAAAATGAAAAAATTAATTATTTTAATTGCAATTCAAGTAATTTGCACCTCAATTTTTGCCCAACTTTACAAAATACCATTAGAGAATAGAGTAAGCAACTCTTCGCTAATTGTAGAAGGAACTGTAATTGACAAAACATCGTTTCAAAGAAATGATGAAATTTACACGTCAAATTTGATTAGTATTACAAGAACGCTAAAAGGTAACTCTAATAACAAAATTAAAGTTATCACATTGGGAGGAGAATTAAATGGAGTAAAAACAGAATGGTCTCATTTACTTTCTCTTGAAAAAGGTGTCAAAGGTATATTTTTTCTTACGCCCACTGAAAATAGCATAAACGAATATGAGGCATATTCAAGTAGTCAAGGATTTATAGAATTACAGCAACTGAATGACAAGTTAATTGGAATAGACCCGTTTGAAACGTACCAAAATATAACTGAGGTATATACTAAAATTGGATACGTGCCTGTAAACAAATCATTAATCGCCGACCCGGGAAAAACTTGTATAAATTTTCAGTTAGTTCCGGTTTCAATTAGTGGAAATAAAGGCAATTCACAAGCTGTCGAGATCATTGCAGACTTACTTGTAAAAACAGATGCTGACACTGAACCCAAACTATACATTGCATCTACACAAATTGCTTATAACCCTGAATTCTTTGGCGATGAAATAATAAAATCAGGTAATTTTCAATTTCAAGGTTTAGAAATTGGTGCAAATCCTAATTATGAATTAATTATTTCAGATATTACTAAAAATGAGTTAGAAATAAAATTAAAGGGAAAGACAGAAAATGTAGAAGACCTTGAAAGTTTAAATACTGAGTATAAAAAAATTGGGCGAATTGTCTTCAAAATTAAAGATATTACAAAACAGCCTGATTTTAAAGATATTACAGCATCAGCTAATAATAAATTTATTCCCAAAAAAGGCGGAGAAATAAAGTCTTTTGATTGTGTTAAAACAGAAATTAAAGGAGGAGTTGCAGACTGCCCTGAAATAACTTCTATTAGTACGTCTGTAATTGGCAGCCTTAATGTTGCCGCAGGCGTTGGCACGGTATCAGAAAACGGAATACCCGGAGTTATAACTATTGTGGGTAAAAATTTCACCAATCCTGCTACTGGAAAAAAAATCCCTGACGGATATACTGTAAGATTTTTAAATGCAGGGCAAAAAGATAGTAAATACGTTCAACCTTTTGAAGGAGATTATATTTCATGGGCTGATACGAAAATAGAAGTAAAAGTACCATCTATTGGTTATACAGATTGTGAAAGAACTACGATTGGACAAGATAGTTATGCAGGAACTGGGCCCGTATTGGTTGAAAAGTGTACTTTTTTTGGTAATTGTTATGGAAAGAGTAAAGACGAAATTTACGTTAAATTTGCCGCCAAAAATACATCACAAATAAATGCTGCAAATCTTAGAGAAAGTGTAAAATCTAAATTTGCCAACAGAGATGACGATGGAGGTTACAGTTTTTATTTTGATACAAATTTCAAGGCATATCTAGGTGCAGCAGATGCTTTTAAAAGAGCGCTTACTACTTGGAGATGCCAAACCCTTGTTAATTATGATATTAGAGAATTATCAACAATACCTAATGTAGCCGGTTCTTGCAAAATTTCACTTGGCACTCTACCAGCAGGAACTTCATCATCAACCAGAGCCACAACAGTGGTAGATCCATTTGATTGTGGAGCATCACCTAATATACAATATTCTTATTTACCCGCAACAAGAATTACTTTTAGAGATAAAAAAGAAGATGGAACTTTAATTGATTGGCATACTTCAAATACAACACCTACATTAGATTGGGATAGCAAATTAGACTTGGAAACAATTGCCCTACACGAGCTTGGTCATGCTATGCTACTTCGACATACCGCAAATACAAATAATGTGATGTACTATGCTGCTTCTGGCTATAAAAGAACACTAACAACTGATGACTTAGACGGAGGAAAGCATACAGTAGAGTTAGGTACAAAAGTAGTTACTGCTTGTCCTAATACAGCAATGACAAAGATTTCCACAGCGGGATGTGGGCTAACTAGTTCAGAAGAAATTAGTACGATAAAAAGTTTAATAAAAGTTTTTCCCAATCCAACAGACGGTTTTATAAATATATCAAGTTTGTCGGAAAACTTAGACATATTGAGTTTTCATATTCTATCTATTTTAGGGGTTGAGCTTGTGAAATTCGATATGAAAGATACTAATATGAGTTTAGATATTAGTTTTTTGCCATCTGGTATGTATATTCTATCAGGAAAACAGAAAAATGGCGAACCAATATATGTAAGTTACATATCTAAAATTTAATTTTCTAACTAAATAAAATTTTAAGATATGAAAGGATGTATTATATTATGTATATTAACCGTAATAATCTTCAGTTGTACTATTAATTTTAAAATTGTGAACGGGAGGATACCATTGAGCAATAATGAGCCAAAATGTAATGCTCTTTACAATTTTATAAAAAATAATTGGTCACAAAATAACAAATATCATTGCTTCTATTACAATGAGAAATTGATAAAAGAGATGCAAAAAATTGAGAATTATACTTGTTTTAAAGGTCTTTCTACTAATGAAATTATAGAATTATTTGGAAAACCTACATCTATTAGTAATGATAATATCAATTATTCAGTAGGGAAAGTTTGTGGAGAAGGAGAATATCCAAGTATTTATTCGCTAAAATTCTCAATAAATGATGACAAGGTTTCAAATATGCAATTTTCAAAAATAATAGAAGAATAAAATCGCCTAACAAAGCATCTACGAAAATGCCGCCCTAAAAAGGCGGCACTTCGTAGATGCCACCGTTCTTTGCAATGCCGTAGGCATTGCAAAGAACAAGCGCACTGCCAAAGCCCTCGGAACACATCTTTCTGAGAACAGGCACTGCAAAGAACTCTGCACTGCCGCAAAGCAGGACTGCCTTCGGCAGTGCGCTTGTTAGCGGAAATAAAAACAAGCAAAACACTGAAAATCAAATACTTGTAAAAAATTATTACCTCCCATTTTGATAACTAAACAATATTTTTCAACAACAAAATCTTATTAGAATGAGAAATTTACTCAAAATTTTTATCTTTTTATTGCCAATTCTAGCGGTTGCCCAAAACAACGATACACGTTTATTATCAAGACTTTTAACAACAAAATTTATTAATCCAGATGTTAGTTCTTGGAAAAATAGCAATTCGAATGTTATTAGTAAAGTTAAATTTGAAAATGGGGACTTTATTCGTCGAGGAGATTTAACACCTGATAGATACAAAAATATTTTCGAGTGGGCAGATAGCCTTTCAATTAATCATGGATTTCTAACATTTGAAGTTCAATTTTACCCTTTAACACCTCAAAATAGCATAAACTCTGCAATTGATATGGTACAAAAAACATTTCAGAGCCTAATGGATATAACTGGCAAGGTCCTTATATTTTGTTTGTTATTAGAAGTACAGAACAATCTCCTTGCGAGGTTGATATTATTTGGGGATTTGATAATATCAAACAAACTACCAAAAGTAGTAAGGCAAAAGCAGATAAAATTGCATTAGTAAATGAACAAATAAATAGAGAAGAAAATGAAGTTGAAGCCATAAATAAAACCGACCAGTTACAATTAGAAGAAAATATTTTAATTACACTCAACTATTTCTTAAACATTCCAGATGAAGTGGCAGAAGAAATATACAACAAGACAAAAAGCAATATTTCAAA
This sequence comes from Chitinophagales bacterium, assembly GCA_031374645.1. Classification (GTDB taxonomy): domain Bacteria; phylum Bacteroidota; class Bacteroidia; order Chitinophagales; family Saprospiraceae; genus CANHEE01. The sequence continues at coordinate 3,962 of JANMGN010000334.1, forward strand.
ACAAAAATTTGCAAATAATAAGTCATATCTGTATTCAACAAGAGGAGCATTCTTAAAAGAAATCAATTCCAGTTACTCATCTGGAATATACTTTTTAGAACATGAAACCTTTTGGGGAGTATTTAGTGAGCCTAAATCTTTTTCTAAGTTAAAGTCAATTAATGATTTTTACATTGATTATTGTGATTTTTTTATAAGTCAAACAACTAAAAATAAATT
>JANMGN010000395.1:0-3742 GCA_031374645.1 Chitinophagales bacterium
GATACCTGTTGCGCTGCTGTAATCTGCACCTGTATAGGTTGCGCCTTCGCTTTTATCCGCTTTATCGGCATTGGCAATGCCTGTAAAATCTATTTTTGCATCGTCGTTTGCGGTCGTTCCGTTGCAAGTTCCTTCTGCTGCGGTTGGCGTTGGTACAGTTGGTTTCAAGCAAGCCGCCTTAAATCCAAAATCCAGTGTATGATTATTTTGTCCTGCGCTACCTGTTTTATAAGCAATTACAGCATCGCTACCTACTAAAATTGCATCGCTATCTGCAACATCTGCTGCTCCCGTAGAAACAGCGTCATTTTTAGTAAGACTTTTTCCCGAAGGAGTATTTGCCGCAAGTATTTTTATTTCATAGTTAGTTTCTGCATCAAGATTGGTAAAAAACCATTGACCACCATTGGCAGTTGGTATTGAATCTATGGCTACACCTGCTTTGTAGAGTTTTACCTTTACACCATCAATACCCATTTCGTTAGGGTCTTGAATACCGTCAGAGTTGGTGTCCATGAAGATGCGATTGCCGATTTCGATGGGCGCAGCGTTGCATAGGAGTTCGATGTCGCCCAAACCGTTTGATTTACCAAAGGTATTTGATTGAGCTATGTCTGAGGTAAAAATTGTGTACTTTGAAATACTTGAACCATCATTTGTACTAAAACCGTGAATACCACCTTCAAAAAAACCGTAAAGGTCATAAGCCGTAGATAGGACACTATTACTGCCTGCTAAAGTAGCGACCGACCCTTGGCTAGTTTCTAAGTGAGCACCATCATACTGTTCTGCATAAAAGAACTCTCCACCAGATGGACCTTCATTATTTGTTTGAGCGCCTGATGCTGAATATGAACCTGAACCATCTTTATCGCCATTTGCCTCAATAGACCATTGATTGGAAGTAACGGGATAAGCAATGAGTAAGTCACCGCCAGTTTCATTGGTATGTAAAGAAGTACCAGATAGCTTATAATTTGCATTACCTGCTTGATGTCCCGCTCTATCCATAAATGCTAAAATCATATTCCCATCAACATCAAAATCAATGTCTGAAAGGATAGGTTGTGGATAAGCAAAGAAGTCAGGATAACCAGCTTCGAAATATGAATTGAAAACTAAATTTTCATCGTCTGACCAAGCTTGCCATGTAGATATATTCATGGTTACTTGTGGTTTTCCTTTGGCATAATTTAATGGAAAACTAAGAACAGGTGTTGCGTTGAAACTTATTCCATCAAAAGCAAAAACACTGGCAGTAATATCAGAAGTAGAACCACTATTTTCGCCTGAACAAACAGTTCCAACATACGTAATGTTGTTCCTTACTGCAAGTCCGAAAGGTCTGCTAACTCCATTGCTACAACTTGAGGCAGGAATAACGAATGATTCTACCGTTTTATTTACAATATTTATTTTGAATAGTGTTTTGGTAAAAAGATTAACCCCGTATAAAAATTTTTCATCAGCACTAATCTCAATATCTCCAATACCTACCTTGCCTATTTTTGCAAAAGCGTCAGCATCGTTTGAAGGGTCGCCTAACCCACTTAATCCTCTCGTATTATCGTCGGCAATACTACCCAAGTCAATACTCAATGCTGAAAGGTCTATAAATTTCGATACAGTATTAGTGGATAAATCCGTTTGATAAATTGCACCCAAATCTCCCAAATTATCGTTATTAGCATCTAACAGACCTGTATGTCTCTTCAAAAATGCCGAGCTATAAAGTGTGCTATTACTTCTTTGATAAGCTTGACCGTATACCGAACCCATTTTTTCTACATTTGCAATGTTTGTTGATAAACTTGCGGCACTTGACGAGTTGGAATTATATGGAGAGGTCAATAAGTGATTTGAAGGACTCACTGTACCATTACCTGCGTTACCATTGAAAAAAACAGAAATTGCAACATTCGGATTAGTACTATGACAATAATCTCCAGGGTAATTCACGCCTAAATCCGCCACACCACCTGCCGCTACGAACTGTACCGTCGTGTTTGAAGCACTACCTTTTGAGGCGTAATAATAAGGAGGAAGGATAAACTCTACTCGGTAGGGTCCTGTACCGCCTGCAATAGCATAATTACCGCTTGCATCAGTAGTAGCTGTAAAAAGTGTATTGCTATTGTCGTAAGCATTGACGGTAACGTCTTTTAAACCTGGCTCGATAGGGTCAGGTGCTGCGGTTGTGTGTGTGCCGTCAGCGTTGAAATCACGGAAGACTTTGCCTGTAACTTGCGCTTGTGTATTTTGTGTTGTTATTACAAGAGAGAAAAATAAAATAGTAAGTCTTGAAAATAAGTAAGCATATTTCATAGAATAAAAATAAATATATTTGAATAATAATATTGTTTTCACTACAAAAGTATGTTGTTACTATCTATTTTTCTACCGCTATTTTTCTACTTTTGTGACATTTAATTAATTGTTTTTTCATAATATATATTGTTATTAAATATTTATAATTTATTGTTTTTCATATATTTATAAAAAATAAAAAATAAAAAAATAGCTAATTTACACTTTTTTGTTATCTACTAACGATAGCTTTTTAGGTGGTAAAATCATAGTATTTTAGTTCTTATTAGGTGTTTTAGCAAAAAAAATGTCCTAATGAGCATCGACTTATTAGGACATTTAAAAAAAAGAAGTGTGACAATTATAGTTTTGTTACTTTTACGGGCGTACAAATTACTGGTTTGCAACAATTTGTACTTGCTGTGAGTTCTAATGGGCAACACTGCCCTACTGCGCAACCTCCTACGCCGTTAGATGTATAAGTATAAACGCCTACGCTTGTAGCGGTGTAAGTTAAGGCATTTGCGCCTGCAATGTCCACACCATTTTTTTTCCACTGAATACCAGTAAGTGTATTGTCCGAAATTTCTAATTTGTAGGTTTCACCTGGACAAATTTGTTGTTGAATATTGCTCGGAACTACTTCAATCGTAGTCGTTACGATTGTTGAACAAGTGCCTTCGCTTACTGTCACTGTATAAGTTCCTGCTGGTATTGCGCTCAAATCTTCTGTAACTGCTCCATTTGACCACAAATAAGTTGGTGTTCCTGTTGCACCTGTTACAGTCAAATTAATAGCGCCATCATGGTTTGCGCAAGTTGAGTTTGTGCCTACTTGCACTTGCGGAAAATGTGCAAGCTACTGTCGTTTTAAAACCAAAATCCAGCGTATGGTTATTCTGTCCTGCGTTGCCTGTTTTGTAAGTAATTACAGCATCTGTTCCTACTTTGAAAAGTTTGACTGTTATGTCATCTAATCCCATTTCGTTAGGGTCTTACTCGCCATTGTCATTGGTATCCATGAAGACACGGTTGCCGATTTCGATGGGTTGGACTTCGCTCAGGTACTCTATATCGCCCATTGCATTTCTTTTGGGCATAAATATTTTGGGTAAGCAAAAAAAGTAATATAACAAATACTTTTTGCGTAGATTGTTTTGTCATTGTTAGATAAAATTTTTAGATTTAACTTCTCCACAAAAGCATAGATAATAAAATCTTACAAAAAAACATTTTACACATTTTGTGACATTTAAAATGTTGTTTTATTATAAATAAAAATATTTTTTTGTAAATAAATAACTAATAATCAATATTTTATAAAATAAAAACCAACAAAATCAATAACAGAAAATATAAAATTATAGTAAAAACTTAGCCCAAAAACTTGGCTAAGAATTTGATTATAAAAAGTATGCCCGAATTAAGTACAGAC
>JANMGN010000406.1:0-5633 GCA_031374645.1 Chitinophagales bacterium
GGGACGAGCATTAAGTCTGGCTCAATTGAAAAATCTCTTCTAACAAGAAGAAAAAAATAGAAAAGGTTAATATTAAATATATAAGTAACTTGCTTAACTAAATGCAAAATGGAAAAATAAGTTACCAACCAAAGAGTTTATGTTCATGGGATTATAATTTGTTGTTGAAAAGTCGTTGCAAAAGAGTAACGACTTTTTTTTTGTGCCTATACGTAAGATTTATTTACAAAATATAAAAGATTAACTATTTACATATTAAAAAAATAATCCTATATTTGCAGTTGATTATTTTCTAAAAAATATCCAACGAAACTTATTATGTTGAAAAAAATTATCCTTCCTTCGCTTTTTTTAAGCCTTTTTTCTCCCTTTTTCCAAAGTTGTACTGATGACGAAAAACAAAAAGACAACGGTATTGCGCTTTCTTTAAAATCAGAACCTAAAACACTCAATCCACTTTTGGCGGCTGGCGATGCTTATGGTCGTCAGATAATCACGCAACACATCTTCAATACGCTTACCGAACTCGACCCAAATACGATGAAATACTCGCCTACTTTGGTCAAGGCTTTGCCCGAGGTAAAAGATATTACAGAAGGGATTTATAAAGGTGGCGTTTCTTATACTTACGAAATTTTGGAAGATGCAGTTTGGGACAACCAAACGCCTATCACAGGTAATGATTATGTTTTTTCTTTAAAAACAATTCTAAATCCTAAGGTCGAAAATGCTTACAGGTCTTTTTATCTTGATTTTGTAGGCGACATACAGGTCGATGCTACAAATCCTAAAAAACTCACGGTGCTTATGCGCCGTCCTTATATCCTTGCTGAAAATGCTTTAAGTAGCATACTCGTAATGCCTGAGTATGTGTACGACCCAAAAGGAATTATGAAAAACTTTCTGTTAGCGGATTTGGCAGATAGTAAAAAAGTGGACGTTTTAGCAAAAAATGACCAAAGGTTAGAAGAATTTGCAAAAGATTTTATAAACAATCATAACCGTGAAAAAGGAACAGTAACAGGTTCTGGTCCTTATCAATTGGAAAATTGGGAAACAGGCGCAAAGGTTGTTTTGGTCAAAAAGTTAAATTATTGGGGAGAAAAATACGCTGACAAAAATTTTGGTCTGACAGCGCATCCTAACAAATTAACTTACAAAATATATGCAGGAGATGCTGCTGCATTGACAGATTTGAAAGCTGGAAACTTGGATATTTATGCACAAATGGCTGCATCTGATTATAAAAGCCTCGAAGCAGATGCTAATTTTACTTCAAAATACAATCTTTTTGCGGCAAAATCAACTTATGCGATTGCTATAAATATAAATACTCGAAAGGCTATTTTAAGCGACCTAAAAGTTCGTGAAGCACTTGCACATCTTATAAACACAAATGAAATCGTAAAAGATGTACACTTAAATATGGCGCAACCTTTACAAAACCCTGTCATGCCATCTAAGGATTATTATGCAAAAGAGGTTACAGAATATGGTTTTGATGTAGAAAAAGCAAAAAAAATACTCGCTGATGCAGGTTGGAAAGATACGAATAACAATGGTACAGTGGATAAAAAAATTGCAGGAAAACAAACTGAAATGGATATTACCTATTTGGCTGGAAATAAATTTCCAGGTAAAGAAGTCGGACAACTTATCCAAAATACCGCAAAACAAGCTGGTATTAATGTTGTTTTAGACATCAAAGACATCAAAGTAGTAAAAGATGAAATGAAAAAAGGCAATTTTGATATGCTCTATTCTGCTACTTCTATGGATGAGGATTTTGAGGATTTTGAGCAAAAATGGGGAACAAAAAGCCCTGGCAATGTAACAGGTTTTGGTGACGCAACGACCGACAAGCTAATCCAAAAAATAAATATGACACTCGACAAAAGCAAACGTGATCCACTTTATCACGATTTTCAACGTATTTTGCACGAGCGTATTCCTTGCGTTTTTATAGATAATCCACAAGAGCGTATCGCAATTTCAAAGCGTTTTGCTAATGTAAAACCTGCAAGTATTCGCCCTTATTATTTTGAGCACTTATTTAAATAATAGTAAAAATAGCTTTATTTACTAAAAAAACGCTTATTTATGATAATTTTATCATAAATAAGCGTTTTTTGTTTTTACAAAAAATGCAGGTAACATGGACTTCAGTCCGTGGCAATCTACGAATGACGTTATCTTAGTATATTTTACTGTTTATCGCAACGGACTGAAGTCTGTTTTACCTGTACATCAGGCAATTATGTTTTTCCTCTAAGTAATATTTTCAATTTTCAACTCACTTAGCACACCAAGCAAAGCAAAATGGACTAAAAAAACAATCTCTTTATCAGGGTACATTGCGTTTAGACTTTTTGTAGTCCAATATGCCAAAGTTCCATACTCGCTTGCTTTTTGCTTTGTTTTTTCTCCGCTATAAAAATCGTGTTGCAAAACGATAATTTGACTTTTATTTTCAGCTAAAAAAGAAATTTCTGCCTTGAAACATCTTTCATTTTCCTCGTAAGAAATAGGTAATTTCTTTTTTATATTTTGTACCGCAAACTCTTTTTTCAAAAAAGTAGTTAAAGCATCGAAAGCTGTAATATGGACTGTAAAATCAGGTTGATACCAGTTCAAACGTTTTGCAATATTAGACATCAAGGTCGTTTTCTCAAGCGTATTTAATTTTTCAAAATGTGCTAAAAGATAATTTTGCAAAGTATTATTCATGGCAAAAACATCAGTTTCTTCTTTGGTGTCAAGCGCATTGTTATACGTATGAAGCAATACATTTTTTATAGTAAAAAAAGTGCTAAATCGCTCATTGTCGAAGTTTATAAAATAAGGTTCTCTTAGCGTTTTACCTTTTCTCTTTTCAAAATAATCAAAAACATTGATAGGGATTTCTTCTTGTTCAAAATCTCTATCGTAAGCGTAAGTGACTGATTCTAAGGGAATTGTTTTATCTTGCCAAAGCCATTGACTTTCTTGAGCGTCAGGAAAAAGGGCAGGAATATTGCCTTGTCCGTCGTGCCAAACACGATTAAGCCAGCTCGTAGCTGTTCCTTTTCTACTCGGAAAAATCAAATAATCTCTCGCACGTGTAACGCCTACATACAACAGGCGAATTTCTTCTGCCAAGGTCGCTGTGGTCACTTGACGTTGAATATCGCTCAATTCGAGGCGATCTTCGAGTGGCGTATTTTTTGATTGGTCGGCATAAGGATTTACCCAAAAACGCAACCAACGATGCCCCAGTAAATCATCAAAATCAACTTCTTCTTTTTCTGAAACTACACTCAAACCATACACATTATCTTTGAGGTCGCCTTCGAGCGCATGACAAATGACTACGGGCCACTCCAAGCCTTTGCTGCGATGATACGTCAAAATATTTACTGCATCTGCATCTTCTCCAAACGCTTGTTGGTCATTGTCGTTTGCTTGCAAATCACTGAGCCATAAAATAAATCCTCCGAGCGATGCAGCAGAGTTCAAACGCTTACAAGCATCTTCATAATTCAGTGCAAGTTTTCGTATAACATCAACATTATCAAGGCGTTGTGTAGATTTTCCCCAAGTCATTATTATAGTGCGCAAATCAAGTTCTTCTATAAGTAAATTGAGCATTTCGGAACTCGAAAACTCAGCTGCGTCACGTCTTAGTTTTTTTATTTTTTGGATAAAAAAATTGTCGTTTGCCCAAGAATTATCGTCAAATTTATCGCCCAATTCATCGAGATACGCCAAACGAGTTTCGATGATTTCGCCAGTGGAAATTTCGCTCGCTAAAACTAAAATTTCAGCAACAGAAAGCGAATCAAAAGGGTCAAGCATACATTTCAAACACGCCAACAAAAGGCGTGATTCGGCTGTCATTAAAAGTCCTTTTCTTGCAATAGCGGATTTTATACCAACTTGATGTAAGGCTTTCGCCATATTATCGCATTGCGTATTGGTTCGGCACAAAATAGCAATGTCATTTGCTTGGATTCTACGGATAGATTTGTCTTTTTTTGTTTCTATATACTCGCCTTGTGTCAAATATTTTTTCAAGGTAATAGCAATGCAAAGGTCAAACCAACCTTGATTTGGTTGTTTTCCTTCGCCATCAAGCTCAAAATACCAGTGTTTGAGCGATTGCCCAAAAAGTTTATGTTCTTCTCTTTTTGGATATAATTCCACTTCTTCGGTTGTAATATCGTGGAATGCTTTATCAAAAATACCGTTTGTTGTAGCGACCACATCATGTCGAGAACGCCACGAATGTTCCAAAATGTTCTCTTTTTTGACACCTCCTTGCGCTTGTACTATAGCTTTCATTAGCTTCGGGTCAGCACCTCGAAAACCATAAATAGACTGCTTCGGGTCGCCTACCCAAACAGCGTGTTTTGCCAGTTGGGAAAGTTTGAAAAAAATCGCTAACTGAATTGGATTGGTATCTTGAAACTCGTCCACCATGAGTAAATCCAACTCATCTCGCAAAACATCTTGCACTTCTTCTTGCTCCAAAAGACGTTTTACTAAAATCTCCATATCCGTATAATCTATCAAACCACGAAGACGTTTGTAGCCTTGATATTCTTCGATTGCCTTCGCCGAAACATCAAAAATCGTGTCCATAAAATCTTGAATATCTTGATGAAAATCAGCAAAAGTATCGTGTCTTTGCACAATTTCGCTGAGTGGTTCGAGCATTTTTTTACTCTTTGCACCGACATTTATCTTCCCTAACTTTACCCAAGAGTACCACGGAATTTCTCCTTGTACTTGTATTTCTTTTTTGATATTTTTTAGTTCTATAACACCTTTATTCGTTACCGCAGTTTGGTCACCACCTTCCACAATAGCATTTACAACATCTTCTATAGTTGCTACAAGTATAGGATATGCTCCTTTGGAGGTTTGTTCGCTTTTTTTGCCCAAAAGTGCTTGAAACGATGCAAAAGAAAGCAATTTGCTTTTTTCTAAAACAGTGCTATCAAAATCGTTTCCACGAGCCACATCTGTTATCTCACGTACTTTTTCACGCCAATCGTAATCCTTTGTACCTGCACGTTTGTTCAAACCCAATTTGGTTACCAAACGCTCCATATTTTGCAAAGTTTTTTGTTTTAAAACAGTTGCTAAAGCATTGTTAAACATTACCTGTTGGTCTTCGGCAGAGATAATATCTACCTCGGGCGATACGCCTGCTTCAAATGCAAAACGCCTCAATAATTTCACACCTATACCATGAACTGTACCTATTAAGGCGTTTCCCAATTCGTTGGCTTCTTTGAATTTTTCTTTTTTCAACAACGCCTCACGGACACGTTCTTGCAATTCGGCCGCTGCTTTTGAGGTAAAAGTAGTTGCAATAATTCCACTAATGCGCACTCCTTTTTCTATGTATTCTGTCATTTCTGCGGTAAGTCGAAAAGTTTTTCCACTACCTGCACCTGCAGAAATTATTTTTAAATTGATGTCTGACATAAATTATTTTTGAAAATAAAAATTAAAAAAAATACCTATTTTACTCTAAAATAACCCATCAATCAGTGCATCGTCAGCCAAATTTGGAACAGTTACTCTCAGGTCGGGATAGGCTGTCATGGCACGTTTTATGGCAAAAATCGCTTCATCGTTTCTTGCCC
>JANMGN010000433.1:0-2520 GCA_031374645.1 Chitinophagales bacterium
TTCCAGTTTTTAAACCTTGTTCTAAGTCTAATTTTGATGTTCCTTTAAGTATCGGTGTATTTACTCGTCCCATAACACAAAGGTAATAAAAAAATAACATAAACTAAATATCACCGGGTACTTAATGAGCCAATATCTAAACGCTCAAACAAATCTTGATACCTTGCTCAATTATCCGAAACAAGGCGAAATTTGTACACTCAGCGGCGACCTTTCAGCCAAGACAAAAAAGCAAGAAATGAATCGTCTGAAAAATCGCTACCAAATACCAACAAAATATGACACTATTACATTCGATAATCTCATAAAATTACCACTCAATCCCAACAATCAACCACCAGCACTTGACAATCCACAACACAAAAGAGCCGTTGTCCTAACAGCCTACGTCAAAGAAATCAAAACAGGCGGCAAAGGCGAATCTTGCAACTGCGGAGCAAAACAAGCTAAGTATCTTGATGCTCACATAGAACTTGTTCCCGACCTTCTCGCTACAAGACACAACAGGAGCAAAAATCATTGTAGCAGAAACTACCGAACGAGGACGCATTTTAGCAGCTCAAAGTAAAGAAGACTGGCGAACCGAGACTCTTCGTCGTAAGTATAAAGGCAAAAAAGTACGCATCTACGGCTGGCTATACTACGATTATGGCCATCATATTGAAGATTACGCCACCGACCCAACCAACACCAAAGGCATTAAAATTGGCGTGCCACCTGTTGGGAAATCCATCCAATCCTACGCATCGAACCAGCACCGTAGGGGCAGTGCCTTGCGCCTGCTCAACATCACGCATAAAATTCACGTATGCAGCACCACGATACCCAAACCACGCAAAAGGGCAACGCAAATTTATCACATCAGTGGCACAGCCACGCCTCATAAAATTGCTATAAAGCCACAGCAGAAAAGGAACATTGGAAGAAAAAAACAACCTTTCCTTACGTCAGGCTAAATTTTTTCTTCCAATAATCCTTTAACATTTTTCATTGCGCCAACTATACATTCAATCGTTTTCAATCGAAAACCCTATCCATCGTGCTATGTCGAAGCGATAAAAACAAAAAACCGCTTTCGTACCTCAGCGACAATTTTATTTTTACGCACCGCCATTAGGCAGTTAAACCCTGCATTGCTAAAAAGCAAAGCAGGAGAAAGGAACATAACCCGCCCGCCCAACCCAAAGTTTGCTGCTACGCAGAAAGAGGACTACTCACACAATGGTAATCCAAAATCTATGACAACCTTCGCCGACCAGCAGCGCACACAAGCCGTCCCGAAGCAGACAAGAAGCTCAGGCAAAGGTAGGCAGCCATCATCGGCATCGCAAGGGTAAATGCACTCCTCCTATCGTCGTCGCCCTTGACTATGCCGCTGACTGTCCGCCTTATACCAGCCTGCGCTTTTTGTTGCTTTTTCGGTTGGCTTGTTTTTGCGCGTGCTGGTGGCTCGGTAGTTTCCGTTTTCTGTTCCATTTGCCCTTGCCTGTTCGTAGTCCTCAATCAATCGTATGCTACGCATAACCTCTCAAAGTCGGTTTCCTTGCTATTTTCCTCCGCACGGTAGTAGGGGCGAACCCTTGCGGTCGTCCATTGTTCGTAATATTTCAACCCCTTGAAACTTGCCCGAAAAATCCAAAATCTACTTAATTTCAGCCGCTTAGCCGCCTTGTTTTAACAACTTTGACCACATGGAAGCCAGAAAAAAAGACCCCTAAAAACAAAGATGCGGTACTTCTACAAGCACCGCATCTCAAAATTTTCGATTTTCTTACTCTACATTGGTAAGTCCTCCCTTTTGGGGAGGATTTAGGAGGGGCTTACCGTCGGCACAAACACAGGCGTATAATTTAGAGCCAATTCCGTCAGCGCTTTATCCGTATAAGTATCAGAACGAAACAAAGTCAAACCTTCTGTATGTGTTGCAATGGCATCTTTCAATTCCGTTTCAAGCGGTTTATAATCAAATTCAGCCATAAAATACTTAGAATTGATAGATTTATTCAGTTTTTCCACAGGCTTGATAATCAATTCCACTTCACACAAATTCAATTTGTCATAGTACAATTTTTGGAACATTTGCATCAGATTTTCCACCGAATAACCATGAAGCAGCAATTCACAAACATTCATACTGCCATTGAGAAAGAAAAACTCTACCCATTTCCTGGGACCAAAATTCAATATATTGTCAAAGAAAATTCTGTACCCGATAGGTACTATTGACATCGTTTCGCCTTTTTTGGTCAAAACATCAGCACCACCAATATTAAAAATACCTCTCGAAGCATCGAAACGATACTGTCTTGGGTAGCCTGTCAAGTAAGTAATTGCCACTTTTTCATCCGTAGGCATCGGGTTTGTATGATTGATTGGTAATAATGCGAATATTGGGTTAAAACCCCATGATTTTAAATAAACAAACAGCAATTGCGCCAAAGATATGTACAAACAAGGCATTAGTCGCCCTAATTTTAGATGCGTTTTGCAACATGGTATGTTCGTTCATCCAGTTAAAAA
>JANMGN010000434.1:0-3691 GCA_031374645.1 Chitinophagales bacterium
TTTTTAACTGGATGAACGAACATACCATGTTGCAAAACGCATCTAAAATTAGGGCGACTAATGCCTTGTTTGTACATATCTTTGGCGCAATTGCTGTTTGTTTATTTAAAATCATGGGGTTTTAACCCAATATTCGCATTAAGACGTAATAAATGGAACTATAATTGCTATAGTTTTTTTAGATAGGTCTTTATTGGTGTACTATCGGATATTGTAGTTTGTAATCTTTTCCTGTGATTTGGAGGTAGTAGATACCTGACGGAATATTATCTTTTAAATTAAGATTAAACTCATTTAAACCTTTCATTAAATCCTTTTTTTCTACTTGCGTTACCTGTCCGAGTAAATTCACTAATTGAATAGTTATTATTTCTGAGTTCTCTGTATTCATTCTAATATTAAGATTATTTTCAAATGGATTTGGAAAGACCTTGAATGATTTATCTGCTGCATCTTTGTTATTTTTTGTATTTTTAAAATCTGGTAAATCTTCTTTGAAAAAGGCATTCGGAAAGCATGCTTTTATATTTTCTGTTCTATTGCTGAGTGGGTTGTAATAATTATATGATATTTTTTTAGCATCTCCAGGTTTAGGTTTGCTACCAGCAGTATGTCCAATTGGAACAATATCTGTCTTAACAATATTGAGTAATGGTTTAGAGCCACATAGGTCATCAATATCGCAATATCGTACAATAAAGTATTGTATAAAGCCTGAAACATCACAAGTCTCTTCACATAAATCTTGTATGCCTGCGCAAGAATTTGTATAAAATTCGCCTAAAATACAATGATTAGGCAAATATTCATCTTTTATCTCTACTTTGCCTGTGCTTGGGCAAGTGAAGTCATACAAACAATCACCTTTATCGGTAATTATCAATGGCTCTTTACAATTTGCAGAAGTGGTCAGTGGCGAAAAGCCCCATGTACCACCATAACTAATTAATGGGTTATTAGCAGGAATAGGCTCATTACATTTAAAATTTTTATCTAATACTCTTGTTGTTTTAAAGTATTTTGGACGATCAGGATAAAAATTATTAGCTGATAAGGACCCGACAGGAAAATAACAATAAGCATCTACTTCACATAAGCCTATAAACAAAGGTTTTTGCGACGGCCGTATACTTTTAGCATCTATATCCTCATACCAAGCACCAAAAGGTACAATGTCAATACTCTCATATTTATTTAAATTATTTTGACATGGATATTGCAGAGTACCATAAGCGCATGGTTTTGTATAATCTTGTGGAATATAAGTTCCTTCTTTGTAACTAAATTTTCCTGGTGCGAGAACCTCTAAAATTGGATTTTCTCTTCCATCTACACAGGCATCTTCACATTCTAAATCTCGATTAGCGAATTTATTTGTTATAGCATTTGTTTGGTTGAATGGTGCTTTGAAATTTGTATTTGGATTAAACCCTTGAATACTCCTAATTACTGGAAAACAGTAATTATATTTTTCTCCATCCTTGATATCGAAGTCAATACAGTGTACATATTTACAACCATATTGATTTGTTATTGTAATACCGCATTCAATTTCGGGTTTTCCTATGAAATTACCATTTCCTGAAATTATACTCATTTTACCAAAAGCACCATTAAAATCATCAATTCTCACTTTTGTAACAGATGCAGGTGTTTTTTCGCACCATTCTATTTCGTAGGTTTGACTTGGTAATGTAAAACCAAAACCGCCAAGCGGACTATAATACTCCTTTGTCAGTTTAATTTCTGCTTTACCATCTTTGCTACAAGAATTATAGTGCATAAATCTAATAGGTATATAATCATAATTACAAGTACAATCAAATTCAAATTTTTGCTTGTTGCCACAAGCGTCTTCGGCTTCAAAAACATATTTACCTTTTTTAAAATCCTTATCTTGCTTTAACACTACCGTCCTCCAATAGTTTTTTAATGATTGACCAGACGGAATGGTAATTATTCCTGACTGTAAAATTACGTTATTGGGTTTTGTAAATGTATATTTTATTGGAGGAGTACCTCCTTCTATTTGAACGTGTACGGCATTGGTTTTATCGCAATAAACGAACTCTTCGTGAATTTTATCTGTATATTGATTAAGCGGTATTTTGTTCGTATTTACTGGAAATATATTAAGAGGTTGAGGTTGACAAAAAGGGACACTAAATTTCTTTGTAGCAGTACATCCTTGTTCAGAAGTGACGTTTACAGAATAAATTTTATCCTGACACAAACCGCTTACTGTATTCGTAGTTTTTAATACACCATTGATGTTCCAAGTAGTGGTGAAATTATTTGAAGGAATGGTGCCCAAAATTCCTAACGATTCTATTTTTGCACTCCCCGAACAAGAGTAATTGCTGCCAACAGTGCTAATTGTAAAATTTACTTTTTGACCCTCTACCAATACATTTTTCTTCTCAGATTTACAGCCATTCGCATCAGTGACAGTAATACTATAAACCCCTATCTCCTTCTAAGTTATATACATCTTGTGTTGTTTGTCCGCTACTCCAAGAATATTTGTATGGCGATGTACCGCCTTGTACAGAAATATCAATAAATCCGTCTTTATCATCATTACAGACAATCTTTGATTTATCTTCTACAATAATATCAAAAGGAGTACAAACAATTACTTTTGCTTTTAGTATTTTTGTACAAGCTGTTGTTCCTCCAATTTTTGCATCTTTATTGGTTACGCTTATTTCATAGTCGCCTTCACAAAGGTTTGCGGAAGTATATAAGCCATTGCCCTTGTCTTTAAAATTTTGTGCTACTGTAGTTTTTCCATTTAGCACGGCTGTAATATCGTAAGGGCCTGAGTTACCATCTATCAAAACACTGATGTAACCATCGCAATTTTTAGCATTTGTAAGGCTTCTGATTTCAAAAATTTTGATTTCAGCTTTTAATAAAAAAGGAAAAATCAAGCATAAGATGATTGAAATAATAATTTTATTGGTCATGGTTGATAGTTTTTTTATTTTTAGTAAATCTATATTTTAGCCCCATCGTTATTGAGATATAAGACAAATAATCAGTAGTATGTATCTGTGATTTTTCTTCGACCGCAATACTTTTTACCCTTTCTGTCCATCCTTTACTGTAAACAACTGATGTATAAAATTGGATTTTCTTTTGCAGAATATTAGGTTTTACACAGGTTTCTACCTCAAACAAAGTATTTAATCCATAAGCATTTATGACAGTCGAAGTATTGGGGTCAAATCCTGTTACTAAAATAGCACTTGGTTTATTTGCATAAAAAAAGTGTTCATATTTGTGGTGAGGCATCATGTTTTTCCAAGAGCAATAACCAACCTGTATACCTGCTTTTGGATAAAGCGATATTATATTTTTTTCAGAACCAAAGACAGGTAATCCCACTTTCAGCGTAAGGAAACCAACATTACCCTTATTTAGCAGTAAAATAGTCTCATAATTATTACTATTGGACTCTAAATTTACGGCGATTCTTTGTTCGAAATTGGCATATTGATACTCAAGATCAAAGTTTAAGTTTTTAAATGGATTTATTGAGATGCCTATTTCACTAATTATATTTTTTCTGTTTTTATTTTCAAATCTAAATTTAACATCTGGTGCTCTATCTATTTTATCTAAAACACTATAATTTTTACTGTAACCAGTCCCAATTTTGATGCTCCATTCTTTTTTTATTCTTTTT
>JANMGN010000478.1:0-3676 GCA_031374645.1 Chitinophagales bacterium
CTAACACAGACTTTGGAGATATTTTGAAAGATGCTTTGAAAAATAAGAAGAAGTAAGCCCACAAAAGCCGCCATCAATGTGCTGCACATGGCGGCGAAAGCCACCGCTCAAAAGCCACCCACGCCGCCACGTCAGCAATGCCACCGATGGCTGTAACTAAAAAGAAAAGAAAAAATAAGTAAATAAATATGATGAGATATGAGCCAATTGAAGACTGCAAGGTTTTGGTGAACACCGAAATCCACAAGAAAGCGAAACTTTCTCGGCAAGCGTTTTTAGAAAAAGTAAAAAACGTAAAATATATACGGTCAGGAATAAACCGCCACTACATTTCTTTCTATATTACTTCGACCGAAGAATACGGAAATCTAAAAAGATTTCATGAACTAATAAATAACGGCTTTTTTGATTTTGGAGGCTCGTACCATGTTTTCGCCGTTGCTATTCCAGACAAACTTTACGATTGGTTCAAAACCCAAAAACTGGGTGTTATTGAAAGGCAGATTGTTCATTGGCTTGCATCAAATTATTACTTTGAGCCTGAAAAAAGAGAAATATTTGAGAGCCAATTATTCGAACCACTTCTCGAAGAAATAAAGAGAATAATAAAAGCAGACTATTCTGACTATAAACAGCCATTTTCGGAAGAAGAAATAGACAATTTGGACGAAGATGAGTACGAAGATGCGATATCAAAAAATTACCATTCTCAAATTAAGAAGTATCACGAGGTTTGTCATAAAGCATATGGAACTAATCCGCCTGCCTTTTTAGACAAACCGGGAGAATATAAATATATGCCCGAATTTGGTGTAAATGCTCACCACAATTTTGAGTTTTGGGAGGCGTATTTTACAGAACGTGATTGGGAGAATGTAATAATTAAAGGAAGTACGGACGATTTAGGCAGGTCTGAAAGCCGAGAAGATTTTTGGGCAAACTGGAAAAATACTTTTTCCCTGTTTGACATAAAGAAATCCTTTTTTTATGGATATTACTTCGAGGAATTAAGTCCAACAAAAAACCCGCAAGCAAATAAAAGAGAAAAAATTTCCAGAGAAACGATGAATGCTGTTTGGCAGCGTGACGAAGGCAAATGTGTAGAATGTGGAAGTAGAGAAAAATTAGAGTTTGACCATATTATTCCAGTTTCAAAAGGCGGTTCGTCAACTTATCGAAATTTGCAATTGCTATGCGAAGCATGTAACCGTAAGAAACATGGGAATATATAAAACACAGCCATCAATGCATGGTCGCCTATGCCGCCGAAAGCCAACGCTCAAAGCCAACGCACGGCGGCACAGCGTCCATGCTCACGTTCTTTGCAATGCCTACGGCATTGCAAAGAACAAGCGCACTGCCAAAGCCCTCGGAACACATCTTTCTGAGAACAGGCACTACAAAGAACTCTGCACTGCCGCAAAGCAGGACTGCCTTCGGCAGTGCGCTTGTTAGGCGAAACTAAAACTAATTAAAATTACTTACTGCGCATTATTGTATCAAAAAAACTGTACTACAAAAATTAAATAAAAAATCACAATCACTTATGGAATTTTTAACAAACCCTATTGTAATATTTATAGCTATCATTTTAGGTCTTTTTATGCTTCTTATTGCTATGATATATGGAGATAAAAAAGGATATTTACGAGGTAAGAATGATGTGAATGTAAAAAGCATTTCAGAAATATCTGAATTAAAAACGAAGCTTCAATCCGAAGTACAGAAAAATATTGATTTAGAAGTGGCTAAAAAAAACCTAAATGATAATAATTCTAAGCTATTGTCTGACAATAGTAGGTTATACGCAAACTTCGATAATATAAAAATTCAATACGATAACCAAGAAAAATCGGTAACAGATAACAATAAATTAGTCAAAGAACTAACTGATAGAAATAATATGCTTCTTATAAATGAAGGAAAATTAGAACAACAAGCAAAATCTTCATCGCTTCAAATTTTGTCTTTACAAAATGATAAAACTCAATTAAATGATAAAATTACAAGTTTAGAAACAACAAATATTGAATTATTTAAGAGTGAAACAGAGTTAAAAGAAAGTAAATCGAATTTGACTGAACAAAATAAAATATTGAAATCTGACTTGGAGTTATCAAAAAAAGAAGTTTTAAGCCTTAATAGTAAATACAACGAAGCATCAAACCAAATGTTCAGTTTACAAGCAAGTAACAAAGCATCATCAGAAAAATTAGAATTTCAGAAAAAAGAAATCGCGGAACTTCAACAAAAAATCAGAACAGAGTTTGAGAATATCGCTAATAAAATTTTTCAAGAAAAGACTACTAGTTTTAACCTAATTAGTAAAGATAGCTTAAACCAAGTGCTTAAACCATTAAATACTAAATTGAATGAATTTCAAGATTTAGTCACGAAAAATTATCAAAATGAAAATGCACAACGTACTTCTTTATCAAATGAGATAACAAAATTGGTAAAAGAAACTAATAAAGTTAGTTCAGAAGCCAATAACCTTGCATCAGCCTTGAAAGGACAATCAAAAAAACAAGGTTCATGGGGAGAAATGATATTAGAAAATATATTAATTAATTCGGGTCATATAAAAGGGCAAACTTTTGTAACACAAGTTACACTAGAAAATCACAGCAGTGGTAAAAATCTACGACCCGATGCTATCATATTTTTACCAGATAACAGAAAAGTAGTTGTAGATGCAAAAGTTTCATTAACGGCATATGATGAATATTGCAACTCTGATAATGACAATCGTAAAACGAATGGACTTGACAAACATTTACTATCAATCCGAACGCATATCACTGATTTAAGTGCTAAAAAATATGATGAGGGAAATACTTTTGTAGATTTCACTATGATGTTCATTCCAATTGAACCCGCATATATGCTTGCTATGCAGAAGGACAAAGAACTATGGGATTTTGCATATAAAAGAGGTATAATTTTAATTAGTCCAACTAATTTGATTGCTTGTTTAAAACTTATTTCAGACCTTTGGTCACGAGATACTCAAAATAAAAATGCTATTCAAATTGCAGAAAGAGGTAGATTATTATACGAAAAATTTGTTACTTTTGCAAATACATTAGAAAAAGTTGGCGAAAATATTAAAAAAGCAAACGAAGGTTATGATGATGCAATTGGTCAACTTAGTCGAGGCAATGGCAATTTAGTAGGTCAAGCAAAGAAGCTTCAAGCACTTGGCATCAAATCTAATAAGGAAATTCCTATTAGCTTATCAGATTTTGACGATGATGACGAAGATTTTGATGAAACTTTGAGTTAATAGTACAATTACCATAATCTGAGATTTTACTTTTTATAACTTTTTTGTATCTTTGCATCAATAAAATCATAATAAATATGAAATTTGTAGATATAAAAAATGATGTTGCTTTTCGTAAGATATTTGGCAACCAAAAAAAATCAGTTGTTTTAATTTCTTTTTTAAATGCAGTACTGCGTTTAGAAGGCAACAATCGTATTACCAAAGTAACAATAATTGACCCTTACCTACTTCCAAGAATTTCGGGAGAAAAAGCAAGTATTATTGATGTTCGTGCAACAGACCAAAAAAATCGACAATTTGTAGTAGAAATGCAAGTCGCAGATTTAAAGGGTTTTGAAAGTCGAGTACAATATTATACTGCCAGAGTAATCTCTGGCAGTATAATAT
>JANMGN010000497.1:0-1957 GCA_031374645.1 Chitinophagales bacterium
AATGTAAAAGCGATTCAGAACGCACTAAAAATACAGGAAACGCTTCTATCTTATCATGTTGGAAATACAAGTATTAGTATTTTTATTTTTCAAAAAGATAAATTTGAAATTCAACGAATCCCTATTTCAGCTTATTTTCAAGATACTATTATTCAGTTTTTTAACCTTTGTAGCGATGTTCCAAAAAGTAATGACGCACAAGAAATGTTTGCAACCATCGGTTTTCAATTGTATAAAACACTTTTTGAAAAAATTCAAGCAAATTTGACTAAAAACGTCCTAATTGTACCTGATGCCTATTTATGTTATCTTCCTTTTGAAGCAATGTTGAGCCAGCCTATTCCAAAAGAAAACATAGACAGAATGGGAAATTTTCCTTTTTTGATAGAACAATACAATATCAGATACAGCAATTCCGCCTCGTTATTACCTTATTTCCAAACACAACCTTTGCCTCAAAACAATGGCAAACTATTGGCTTTTGCACCTTCTTTTAAAGGAGAAAAAGACTTTCTTGAACTGGCTTTTAATCAAGAAGAGGTAAAAAATATCAGTCCTTTTTTTGATGCTAAAATAATGTTAGACAAAACCGCTACTTTACATGAATTTGAAACACAAAATGCTGATTATCAAATACTTCATCTTTCCACACACGCCAAATCAGACAACGAAAACAGCGATTTGTCTTTTGTTACATTTAGTAGAGATAGTATAACAAAAGAGCGAAATCTGGATATTGCAGGTATATACAAACAGCATTTAAAGGCAGAATTAATCGTATTGAGTGCTTGTGAAACTGCCATCGGGCAACATTATCGTGGCGAAGGATTGTTTAGTATTTCGAGAGCATTTCAAGCGGCAGGCGCACGAAGTGTTGTTGCTTCTCTTTGGAATGTGAACGACCAGCAAACACCTAAACTGATGAAATTTTTTTATAGACAACTACAACAGCAACGCCCTAAATCAGAAGCCCTTTGGATAGCTAAAAAAACTTATTTAGAAACCGCTTCACATAGTTTGGCGCATCCGTTTTATTGGGCAGGATTTTCATTGATAGGCGATGATGCACCTATTCAACAATCTTTACCAATACGTTGTTGGGTATTTATAAGAACAACTTGCACTGATTTTTTTAATCCATTCAGTTTATGAAAAATAAAAAGAGACTACTTTCCAACAAAGGAAGCAGTCCCTTACAAACTGATCATATTTTTTAATCTACAATAACTATAGTATTGTCCATGATTTGTGCGGTAATCGTCAGCATCGGATTTACGTTAGTCACTTCATTGGTATTGCGTGCCATAACGGTTTGTTCATTTCCATTGAGCGCAACTTGCTGCCCATCAACGGCTTGCACATAAAACATCTCTACCAAAATCAACATCTCGCCATTTGTGGTTGATTCTTCTATGCCTTTGATACGTCCCAATGCCATTGAACCCGTACGAATAACAACCTCTCCTTCTGCATATACATTGTTGCGAACACGACAATGTACGTTTTGTCCGATAGTGACACGGTCGCCAAATTTGGTTTCATTCACTTCCAAAATAACTAAAGTGCTAGCACTAAGTTTGACTTTGTTTTTACATCCCAAAGGTGCTATTTCTTGACCTTCGTTGAAAGATGGATTAGTATTGTTTGCTTCTGCAAAACTGAACGCTACGATAGCGAAAATGATGGTTACAATAATATGCTTCATTGTGAAAAAAGATTTAAAAAGTTAAAAAAAATGATTAAAATACTAAAAGTCTTTTGGGTTAAGCTTCTTAAGCATCAATTTTTGTTTTGTTCAATACCCTTGAACTCAAACGAGTACCGATTGGGATAATACCCGCCTCACAACCTGTTTGGCAATTGGTTTTCAAAATGTGCGGTACACTTTGTAATCGAACACGCTGCCCGTCCACCGTTTCAACGCTTTCTACTGTAATCGTCAAACTTGGTCCTTTGC
>JANMGN010000502.1:0-1766 GCA_031374645.1 Chitinophagales bacterium
ATTTTGTATGATAGCATCAGACGTTATTTTTATTATGAATGGTGCAAATCATTTGAAAGACGCTATCAGTTCATATCCTTTTGCGATTTTCGGGAATGATTGGAAAGATGCAATGGATGGGAAAAATTACCCAACTAAAGGAGACACAATAATTGGAAATGATGTTTGGATTGGACACAATGTAACAATTATGCCAGGTATTCAAATCGGCGATGGTGCTATAATAGCAACAAATACATCAGTAACAAAAAATGTAGAACCTTATTCAATTGTAGGAGGAAACCCATCGTCATTGATAAAGAAAAGGTTTGCAGAACAAGAAATAGATTGGCTTTTAGAGCTAAAATGGTGGGATTGGGACATTGAAAAAATTACCAAGAATATTCAGTATTTGACCGATACAAACATTTACAATTTAATGGCTGAAAAATAAAGATCGCCACAACATTGGGCAGTGGCCTCAAATAGAAGCACCGCAGCAAGTGATGAAGGCTTACAACAACTTCTTAAGAGAATCTAAATGATAAAAGATAATACTATCAAATGAAACTATTAAAGATTACTAATAAATGAACATCATAAATAATCTGCACCAAAAGAAATGGATAACAATTTTTGTTATTTACCTCCGCTACCTCATTGGCGGAGCGATGGTATTTTCATCAATTGTAAAAATTAAAGGTGGTCGGTTTACGGCTAATGATGGCATTTCAGACCCAATAAACAGTGCTTGGCATTTCTTTGAAACACTTTATCAATCCGGGCTTTATTGGAGGTTCTTGGGGTGGAGCCAGCTTATTGCAGGGTTACTGTTAATGACACAACTCTATGCTGCACTTGGTGCAGTATTGATGTTTCCAATTGTTATCAATATTTTCATTATTACCATATCATATTATTTTGCTGGCACAACAGTAATTACGGGGCTTTTATTGCTGGCAAATATTTTTCTGCTTTTATGGGATTATGAGAAACTATCGCCATTACTCCAGTCAAATAATTACAAAAGAGTTAATCCTGTTTTAATAAATAAAGAAATTGAAGCTAATAGGTTATGGGGTTACCTTGGCTTACTGTTATTTCTTGTAACAGTATTTTATGTTCCGTTATTTGGGAGAAATCCAGTCTATTGGTTTTTAATTTGTATTACGTTAGGGTTAATTGGATTAATTTTTTATTGTAAAAAAAGATCAATGAACCGCTTACATTGAATTTTATACAAACTTAAAGCAGAATGAAATATCTACTTGACGGGCAAGAAAGCGATAGGTTATTGTTTAGAAAAGTGAAACTATCGGACTTTAATATTTGGTTAGACTTTTACAAAAATCCAGAAACTTCAAAACATTGGATTTCAGACAATGAAGGTGCAGCAATTAAATGTAAAAAGTGGTACGACACCCAATTTTATAGATATAAAAATGATATTGGTGGAATGAATGCTTTAATAGAAAAGCAAAGTAATTTATTGGTAGGACATTGTGGACTTTTAAAACAAGTTGTGGATGGTGTAACTGAACTTGAAATCAGTTATTCGTTACTACCAAAATATTGGAAAAAAGGATTTGCAATTGAAGCAGCAAAAAAATGTAGAGACTTTGCTTTTGACAATAGCCTAACAGACTCATTAATTTCAATAATCAGTCTGTCAAATATTCAATCTGAAAGAGTAGCATTGAAAATTGGTATGACATTAGACAAGGTGACTATTTACAATGGAAATAATGTAAATATTTTTAGAATAAGAAAATTTTGACAAAGTTTAA
>JANMGN010000532.1:0-3392 GCA_031374645.1 Chitinophagales bacterium
AATGGTTTTGCCTTACAATTGACCGAAAAAAATCCACAAAAAGCATTGCTTGATTATGATGATTATTTGAAAGTAGAAGATTGGTATTTATACAAAACCATTGATAAAAATATTTCAAACATCATCAATAAAGCTAAAAATGAGCAAAAATTGATAGAAAATTTGCTTTTTTCAGAAACAGAAAAGCGTTTTGATATTGACAATCAATCTCAGCGTTATTTGCACATCAATGGTTTGATAAAATGGAATAAAAAAGGAAACATTGAATTTTGGGTGCCGTTGTATAAAAAACGTTTGCAAAAATACTTTTATCCTGCCATGAATGGTGAAGCGGAAACGATACAAAAAAACTTAGATTTTGAAGATTATTATACGCCCGAAACGGGCTTGAATATTGATAAAATCATAAGAGATTATCAAAGTTATGCTAAACGCAGAGGTTTTAGATATTTTATTCAGTATGATGAAAAAGGCGAAGAAAAAGGTTTGCGAGAAGCCGCTTTGGTGTATAGTTTTGAAACGTACATTCAATCGTTTTTGAGTGTCGCCAAAGGAAAATCCTATCTCGAAGCACACGTTGCCCTTGGGCGAAGCGATTTGATTGTGAATATTCAAAATCAAGAGTTTGTCATCGAAGCAAAGTTGTTTAGCGACTCGACAAGGTTTAAAGACGGCAAAGGGCAGTTAGCCTATTATATTAATAGTTTGGGCTTAAAAGAAGGCGTTTATTTGGTTTTTGTAGATACTACCGTGACCAACCATAGAATTGTGGAAAGCGTAGAATATTTTGAAGGTATAAAAATTAGTACCTATTTGGTGCGCTACGATGTGGAAATAGATTTTACAGCACCAAGGAAAAAGAAGAAATAAATTTATTTGTATTGTTATATTGTCACATTGCAATCATCAAAAAAAGGACAAAATCATTGCGATTTTGTCCTTTTTATTTTTATCGAAAATATTGGGTTGAAACCCAATCATCGAAAACATTGGGTTAAAACCCAATGCTACCAAATCGGTCGTTGCTACGCAACTTTGGCGACTGCATTAATCATTATTTCATTCATAATTCATCATTAAAATATTCATCATTCTTTCACCAACTTCATCACTTGTCCGCTACTTGCTACTCGCAAATAGTACACACCCGACGGAAACGCTGACATATCCAATTGTCCGTTGTTTTGAACATTGATAGACAAGGTTTGTCCGATGCTGTTTATCAACGTAAAGGTTTCGTCTTCGCTATCTTCAATGCCAGTAATGGTAAAAACACCTTTGCTTGGATTTGGAAAAACACTCACTACATTTTCGCCTTTTCTATCTATTGCGATGATTTTTGAGTACTCAAAACGACCGTCGAAATCAAGTTGTTTTAATCTGTAATAGACCAGACCAGTAGGGCTTTCATCTTTGAAAGAATACTCTTTTCTTGTATTGGTTGTACCATTTCCTGTGACGAAGCCGATTTTATCAAAACGAACACCATCTGTGCTGCGCTCGATGTCGAAGCCTTTGTTTTGGCTTTCGGAAGCGGTTATCCAAGTGAGGTGGTTTATATTATTTTGTTGTTTGCCCGTAAAAGATATTAATTCTATTGGTAAAACACCCATAGCATTATAGGAACAAGTGTTACCACCAAAAGTAAAAGTTACAGGTGCAGCAGTTGCCAAAACGACTTGCGTAGCAGTGGTAGGTGTTAGTTGCAAAAGAATTGTTCCGTCACCTGACAAGTCTCCGCAATCATTCACTCCATAATTGACTGAATTGAGTGCTATATTAGAGCCAGGTGCAGGGCATTGTGCTATGCTCGTTAATGTTAAAAGATAAGCCGAACCATTTGAAAACTGGTCTTGAATTTGTGATGGACATTGTGCAGATAGAGCATTTATTAATGCAACCACAAAAAATAAAGGTAAAAAAGTTTTTTTCATCGTAAAAAATTTAAAGAATATTTGAATAAAAATGGTTTAAAATATACCAATACCTCCACTATGCTTAATGGTATTGACGTGGAATATTGCTTTATTTACACCACTGACTGAAGGATCGTGCAGCCATTTATACAGTCCCGCAGATGTACCATTCGTAACTTTATGGAATGTCATTGGTTTGACCAAGGCTGGGTCTGCGAATTTAACTAAAACACTACTCTTCATAGGTTGATAAAATATCAAACTCGTTGGACTTGTCAAAGCAGGTATGACGCTATTGGTTGTCATTTGGTTTTGCAGTGCGATAAATTCTGTACTTGTGAAATAAGTAGAAATTTCTAATAGATTGCTCTCACTGATAGCCGTACCCGTAACTTGGGCAGCGTCAATATGCCACCAACGATTGATGAGGACATTGCCACCCGTAGCAGGTGTTTTTACCATAAAACACTTGTCTGCGGGCGTTGTACCTCCACACCATTTTGGATAAAAATTAGCAGCAGATATTCCAATTTTGATTTGTACAGCACTTGGCAATATCACAGTATTCACTCCTACTGTAACAGGCTTGGTAGATAACAACAAGCGACCAACTTCATCACAATAGTGTGTAACTCCATTAGCGTCAGTGTAAGCAATCGCTCCGTCATAAGTGTTTGCTGCCGTCGGTAACCGACTACAAGTTGGGCTACAATTACAAGTTTCTATATTAATGGTATTGCTGGTAGCCGTCGTAGGAGAAGCGCAAGCTGCATTACTCGTCATCAGACAATTAACAATATCACCATTTGCCAAAGTAGCGTCCATGTAGGTATTACTTGTAGTGGCAGCATTACCATTCCATTGGTAAGTAGGTGTGCCTCCATTGATTGGTGTAGCTGTGAAAGTCACATTCGACCCTGCTGTAATCGGGTTGCTTTGATCAGCAACGATAGTGACAGAAGGGGTGACAGAAGCATTTATCGTTACCACTGCATTACCCGTCATAGTCGCCGTACAACCGCCAGCCGTTTTTGTTGCGACGACGGTATAAGTGGCAGCTGTGGTTTGATTGCCAAAAGTAATGGCTGAACCTGTTGTACCGCTAACTGCCGAACCGACATTCGTTGCACCATCTTTTAGTTGATACGTCACGCCTGTTTCTGAGTTGGAAAGTCCAATGGCTACGCCTGTGCCGCCTGTACAAAAAGAACCTGTACCTGTAACATTGTAAGCAGTTGGATTGGTGCAAACAACAGCATTAGGACTGGTCATAACCCTATCACCTGAGCCAGAACTTGCAACTGCAACGAATGTATTATTAGCATACGTCACGGAACGCCAAGAGTTAGGTGCAGATGGAGTACGATTGGTCCAAGTAATACCGTCGGGGCTGGTC
Organism: Chitinophagales bacterium; assembly: GCA_031374645.1. Classification (GTDB taxonomy): domain Bacteria; phylum Bacteroidota; class Bacteroidia; order Chitinophagales; family Saprospiraceae; genus CANHEE01. Next base: position 3,313 of record JANMGN010000532.1, read on the forward strand.
ATAACGACATTGTTAGTGGTAACAATAGCAACTGCAACAAATAAACCATTAGCATAAATCACAGTATTCCAGGGGAGTAC
>JANMGN010000539.1:0-6730 GCA_031374645.1 Chitinophagales bacterium
CATAAAAAAGCTACCCTTCTTCCCAGAAAGGTAGCTTTTTTTATAAAACCTATCGATTTATCTGAACAAAGCCAGACAACGTTTCCCTATTCGGTATTTTTATGATGTAAAAATACGTGCCATCTGGTAGCGGTTTATTGCGGAATGTACCGTTCCAATCATTTTTGTAGTTGTCAGAACGATAAACTTCGTTGCCCCAACGATTGTACACATAAACGCTATTGTCTTCGTATCTTTGGATATTTTTAATGGTAAAAGTTTCGTTTTCAGTATCGCCATTCGGAGAAAAACCTGTATAGACAATAATATCGTCGCCTTCGGTAATTACTTGCGAACGTTTTTTTACCGTTACATTCACGTGTAAAGTATCGCAAGTGTTCACACTATCGTAACGACCATACGTGATGCTTTCTTTACCGACTTCTTGTGCAAAAATTTCTATATCTCTATCATTGAAAAAAAGCGTTTGAAATTGTACGGCATTGTTGTTTTTGTCCTGTTTCAAAACATCTGTTTTTACAATATCTCCTTGCAAATCATTCGCTTCGATGTCCACGACTAAGGTTTCGCCTTCGTACATTACCAAATCAATAACATCAGGAGTAGTTCTGATTTTTTTGATTTTTATTTTTTGTACCGCAATCACATAATTTCCACACATATCGCCTGTACTCCACTTGCGGATAATCAACGTATCGCCACTTTTTTCTTCTGTAAAAGTCACTTTTAAATTAGTATCGCATTTGTCGTCCGCTGTAACTATCGGTGGTTTTGGCAAAAACTTAGCATCTGTAATCGTAATATTTTGAGGAACACCTACTAATTTTGGTGCAATCGTGTCTTTTATCAATACATAGATTAAAAAAGTTGATTTATTTTTACAATTATCCGTAGCTGTCCAACTGCATTTCATTATCATTTTGTTGCCATTCAAACAAGCGGGAACAACCGTCAGACTTTCTTTTTCTACTTTTACAACTATATTTTTATCAATATTATCAATTGCTGTAATGTCTATATTTTCTTTCAAAACCGTTTCGTAGCCGCATTGCATAGAAATAGAATCGCCCGATTTTCTATTTTTCAAAATTGGATGTTTCAATACAAATGTTGGAGCTATTTTATCCGTACAAATCGAAGAATCACATTTTATAGTTATAGGAGCTGAGTATGTTTTTAAACAACCAAATTTATTTTTTACTATAACTTGGTATGTTCCATAACCCAAATTAGTAAAAGTATTGGTTTTGACAAACTTTTTGCCGTTATCTATGCTATAAAAAAGCGTATCCGTTCCAGAAGCTGTAATGGCAATTGTTCCGTTTTTAGTAGCACAATCGCTCATATCCGTAGCAAGAACTTTGACCAATGTAACAGATTTTGGTACACAAGGGTTGTTGTCATCAGGGTCGGTAAGGCTTGTTACACCATCGCCATCGTCGTCAGTAGGGAGATCTAAGTTGTATTTCAAAGGGCCACAATTGATAAAAAGATTGAAAATATTGCCATCGCTAAGTGTCCCAGGTTCTACAGCATTGTTAATAGCTGCGTCTAAATGTTGTTTTTTAGTATAAATCGTATTGGTAATTGGCTCAAACGTGAGTGTTTTGCTTACTTTAAACTGAACTTTGAAAACTTGTACCAGCGCATCTTTCTTAAACGATTGCGTAGGCGTATTAGCAGAATAAAATGTTTTGTACAAAAAACCGTCGCCACCGTCCACGCCTGCGCCTGGCGTAGCAGGGTCTTCTTCCCACTGAAAAGCAGAAAGTTGAGTGATGCCGCCCCAAGTCAGCGCAATATTTTGAGGATAGCGAACGGTAAGGAGTTGGCTATTCCAAAAATTTATGGGCGCAGTGGTGTAATCTTTTTTAGCTTTGTAAGCGAAAACTAAACTATCGTTAGAAACCCTTACACAAACGTCTATTTGAGCTTTTGCACTAAAAAAAGAGCCTATAAAAAAGAATAAAAGTGCAATATTTTTTGTAAAGATTTGTTTCATATTATACATTTTTTGATTATAAACCTCGTAGCTCTATTTTAGACCTACGAGGTTTAACCTTAAAGAAAACATAACTACTTAGACTTGTACGTCGGAAACTCCTGTTCACGACAAAACTAATGTAAAACCAACTCTGTTTTTAATGAAAAAGTCATTTTTGCAAAACAATAAAACTATCGGTTAAGTAGTTACAAGAAAACTTATAGCGGAAGTTGTTCTTGAATTGGTTTTGATTTTGTAAAAGAAACATTTTCAGGATGCAACAAAACGTTTTGAGAAATCAATGTTTGGTCTGTTCCTGTACCTACATAAATTACCTTCGCATTCATGTCCACATCTTCTAAGTGGTAGCCTTTTACGACATACGACTTCGAGAATGCAGGCGTATTTGCAGGTGCAGAAAGCACTTTTGCAGATATATTAGTGTAATCTGTTCCTGTTCCTACGTAAACAATTCTTTTATCCAAATTGGTATTTCCTGCCCAAAGTACGGTTCTGCCGTTAGACATAATTTTTTGTGCATTTTTACCAAAACTAAGTGTTTTTTGTGCTGTAAAATCAATAGTAGTAGTCGTTTGCGATAAGCCAATAGCAGCTTTCGTCATTACGCCCAAGTGATTTCTATGCTGGACTGCAATAAAATAGCGTCCTGGCGGAAGCGTAAATTCTAAAACGCTTTTTCCGTCAGAAGCATCGACCACATCGCCGTCCCGTTGTACCAAAGCAGATTTTGTAGCAATCACTTTTGAGCTATCCGTTTCTGAACGAACACTCACAAAAATCCAATCTACGATAGCATTTAACCCTAAAACGTTAAATACGCCTGTCCCTGCGGAGTTTCCACCGCCGCCGCCTACGTGTTTGAAACTTCCAAGTCCCGTATAAGGCTCTTTTGCAGGTAAAAATCCTGCAATCCTGATGCTATCGTGCATCAAGTTATTGGTAATATCATAAGCACCTTGTAGGATAACTTTTGGCGATATTTTGACCAAATGCACTACACCCGTTTTGCTTACGCCTATCGTTATTTGCTCGTAATCGCCTGGCTGAATAGGAATGGAGCTGACCGACCCTTCATCTGTGTTTCCACTTGTTTTTATATTTCCCAAATCTTGCCAAACGCCATTTTTAAGCCCAACTACTCTTAGTTTGGTCAAATCAAGCGATAAATCTTTTATTTTACTACTTATTCGCCAGTGCAAAGTAACATTTACAGCTGCCGAACCGTGCATAATCCAATACTCCACAGGGTTTATTTTTTGCAAAGTATTGACAAAACTTGTAAATAACTTGGGTGCTTTATTAAAAAATGCAGCGTCTATTTTTTGAGTTACGGTGTTGGGAGCAGAAATATCTACCCGATGGATTTCGTTGCCGTCGCCTATGGGAAAAGAAAAAATTTCGTTTCCTGTTTTTGCGACGTAACCGTCCACGTGTGCCTTGTCTTTTTCTCCTTTGTAGTTTGTATTTTGTAAAAAATGCAACTGATTGTTGAGCGTATCTCTATTCGTATGCACCATTCCATTCACGAACGAAAAGTTTTTTGCAATTTTTACATGATTTGAAATGGTCAGACCCTGTGTATTTTCTAAACTTGCATCGTATATTAGCAATTCTTTATTTCCAGCAATAATTTGCGGTTTTTTACCTAAAAATCTTTCGTAACCAGTATTTTGATATTGATAAATACCCCAATTGACTACATTTCCGTAGTAGCAAACACGACCACCATTTTTCATCGTGCCTGTGGACATATTGGTAAAATTTCCAAAATAATCCATAAACATCTGAGGATGTACCTGCATGAGATAATGATTGACTGTCGACTCAGGAGGCGCATTTGCCACTACTTTTAGGTGTGGCAAAGCCATCATACACAGGAACAAAATGCTGCGTATAATACTTTTTATTTTTATACAAAAAAGTAATTTTGCCATAACGTAAGTCTTGATTAGGGAATACCCTAAATAAATGTTAAAAAATAATCGTACTTTTATTATTTTTAAAAATAAGCTAAACAACTGATTATAAGCGATTTACTTATATATTTTTAAAAAATGAGAAAAAAAGTGGCGGTCATTTTATCCCAATTACTTTAATTGCTTTTGCTTTGCGAGAGCATCGCTTTTATTTCTTCTATTGCTTTTGAGTTTTTTTCGTCTTGGAGTTGGAGTTGTTTTTTAAGTGCTATATTTTCATTTTTTAGGTCTTCGATTTGAGTTTGTTGCTCTTGCATTGCTTTGGTCAGCACGGCAGTTAAGTTACCATAAGACATTCCCAATGTTTCGCCTTTTGTCATATCGCCTTCTGTACCACTAACGAGTTCGGGCAATGTTTTTTGTATTTCTTGTGCAATAAAACCGACTTGTTTTTCTCCGTTAGATTTCATTTCATAAGTCACTGGTTTTAAACGCATTATTTCTTTCAAACCATAATTAATTGGTGTAATATTTTGCTTTAAACGACTGTCAGAGGCATTTGTCCAAACACCAGCAGCCGTACAAAAAGCACCACTTCCCATGTGGAGTGGTTGAGTAGGAACGATTCCAATACCAACATTGCCACCTAAAAAACTTCTTGCACCACCTTCTGTATAAAGTGCAAAATTATTAGTCCCCGCAAGTGTTTGAGGTTTCACATATACACCGTATAGGTTTGTGATTGTTCCTCCTCCCGTATTTGCAGGAGTTTCAACTCTTAAGCCAAAGGCATTTTGTATAGTTGAATTAGAGGCATTATATATTTGACCCGTAACACCAGCAGCATTTCCAATATTTGCCCCAGCAAAACTTTGGAAAATTTCGCCATAAACACCAGATAAGGATGCTCCACTTGTATTTGTATTTTGAGATTCTAACAAACCGAATACACCAGAATATGTTTGAGCAGTTGCACTTGGAGTATTAACTTTTCCAGAGCCTTGTAATGAATGTTGTGGATTTATGACTGATGTAAGAGTGCCAGAACCACGAATCGTGGTTCCGTTAACAATATCTGCTGGAGTACTTATAACGTGCAAAGCATGGTTAGGCGATGTCGTTCCAATACCAACATTGCCCTCTACTAAAAGCCCATTTGCTGGACCGACATTTGTGCCAGAGTAAGTTGCACCAATAACCATAGCTCCTTCAATATCTAATTTATTTTGAGGGGTATTCGTACCAAAACCACTGTTCCCAGATTGATTGATAACGAGCGCATCTGTTTCAGCGCCCGCATTTTTTGTTCTAAATCTAAGCTGATTTTGATTAGCGGGAACTACATTGCCTAAATCTGGACTCAATAAATCTATAACCATTCCCCAATCTGTTGACCAAGGTTCAAAGAACTGAATCCGACCTTGCATATTTGCATTGGTATTTGGTACTCCGTTTCCTCTCAACGTCAAAGTAGGACTATTTTCTCCATTGAGTTCCATAGAGGAAATAGGTGCATTTGTACCAACTCCTACTTTTACTAAGTCTGCTCCCGTTCCTCCTAAGATCATACTACTACTTGCTGCTACTGACGAGTTATAGCCAATTGCGATTGCATTTGTAAATGTACCAGCAGTCATATTGGCATTTTTTCCTATGAGTGTATTGTTACTACCTGATAAATTGGTATTACCTACGAGGTCTCCAACAAAAGTGTTACCACTACCCGTAGTAGAACCCTGTGCTGTTTCATTTCCAATAAAAATATTGTCTGCACCAGTCGTATTTCCATTACCTGCAAATTTTCCAATAGCAACGTTCGATGATGCAGTACTATTATATAAAGCTGCGTTACCAATAGCGATATTTAGATTACCAGTTACGTTTGTTCTTAGTGCTGCCGTACCAATAGCTAAATTGTCAGTAGAAGTAGTGCTACTATACATAGAAGCATCGCCGATGGAAATATTACCGTTTCCTGATGTATTTGACCACAAAGCACCCAAACCAATAGCAGTATTAGAATAACCAGTTGTATTTTTACTCATTGCAGCTTCTCCTACTGCGGTGTTATTGTAGCCTGTTGTCGTAAACTCCATAGAAGCGTGTCCTACGGCTGTATTGTAATAACCCGTAGTTTGAGTTTTCAAAGCTGATTCTCCGAGTGCTACATTAGCAAAACCAGTAGTATTAGCACCCAAAGCTGCATTACCTACTGCGGTATTTCCACCGCCTGTTGTGTTACTTCTCAAAGCGGAGTTACCAAATGCCGAGTTTCCATAAGCATTAGTATTAGAGTACAATGCCTGAAAACCAAATGCAGCATTATAGCCACCTGTTGTATTCGAGTAACCAGATTGATTTCCAGCAAAAGTATTTCCTGTACCCGAAGTATTGGTAAAACCAGCTTGATAACCAAAAAATTGGTTGTCATTAGCAATATTAGCTTTTCCTGCTTCATGCCCAACAAAAGTAGAATTATTGCCAGCATTATTATTTCTTCCTGCTTCAATACCTAAAAAAACATTATTTATACCTGTCTGATTGCCCCAGCCTGCTCGATAACCCATTGCAGTATTACTACTTGATAACGTTGCTTGTAAGGCTTCGTAACCAATTGCAGTATTGTTATTTCCTATATTTAAAGCCAAAGTACCTCCGCCAGCAAGCGCACGATAACCATTTGCAGTGTTGAAAGAACCAGAAAGATAGTTATTCATGGCTTGAAATCCAGTTGCTGTATTGTTATTTCCACCTACATTGACATACATAGCATTTCCAATGGCAGTGTTATAACTTCCTGTATTGTTAT
>JANMGN010000059.1:0-4048 GCA_031374645.1 Chitinophagales bacterium
ACTTTTACTTACATCAAAGAAGGATTGGCTTATGCTATGAATTATGAAAGCAATGCTCAAAAAGCACTTTTGTTACAAAAAGATAATATTTTGACAACAATAAGTGGTGTTGATGCTCAAAGTATAGCAGAAGAAGAAAAAAATGAACTCAAAAAGGATTTATTCATTCAACTCGGGGCAATATCTGATGATTTAGCCACGGAGAGTAGTCTTATAAATGCCGAAAAGCAGTCTTTATTAGCAATATTGACTGAAAGAAATGCTCAAATCAATACGGAATATATATACGAAGAAAACCTTAAAGTGGTCAATGACGCTAAGATTACTTTGGCATCTGACAATATCCTGAATAGCACCCTAATAGCGCAGTTAGAAAGCGTTGCTTATCAGTGCGACAATGCAGGTGGCGAAGGCGTGCAGGCTGCACGTGCTATATTGGAGGCTTTGGATAGTAAATACAGTTTTGGAAGAGAAGCAAACGACTGCACAAGTATTGAAGTATTTTCAAAAGTACAGAAAAATCAATTTGACCACCTTCGTATTTATCCTAATCCTGCACAAAATATACTCACTGTAAATAAAGGTAGCGAAAAGGGTATTACTTTTGTTATTTATAATTCGGAGGGAAAAATAGTAGTAAAAGAGCTTTTACAAGACAAAATTACTACAATAAGCACTACCAATCTGAATAATGGTGTATATTATTGTCGTCTTTTAGATGATGCCAATAATAGCACACCTATCAAATTAGTTATTATTCGTTAAACTAAAAAAATAAGACCAAGCGATTTTATCGCTTGGTCTTTCCTATTTATCATGAAGAAATCAATACTATTCACTACGTCATTTTTATATCTTACATTAGTAATCAATGCACAGACCATGGATAATAAAAGGGATAATATCTGGATATTCGGTTACGACAGCGCAGGTAAAATCATAGATACTTGCTATGGTAACACAAAATTAAGTTTTGATAAAAAGCCACTAAAATCAAAATTTCAATATACCGACATGAACCTCAGTAGCGATGTAGCCATGATAAGCGACACCTCTGGAAAATTATTGTTTTATACCAATGGTATCTATATAGCAGACAGTACGCATCAGCCTATGAAAAATGGGCAAGGACTAAATCCTGGTGAATTTGCGGACATTCACAAAGATTATGGTTATATCAGTGAGCAAGGTGCTATTATACTACCTAAGCCCGGGAGCAACTACTTGTATTATCTTATACATACGCCGCTTGTGTATGATACTAAGAAACCAGTAAATTATCAAATTTATGCAGATAAACTATACTATTCATTGATAGATATGGGCAAAAATAACGGTAAAGGAGAAGTAGTCGAAAAAAATAAAATACTATATGATAAAAATGAACTTGGAGTAGGGAAAATTACAGCTTGCCGTCATGCGAATGGAATAGATTGGTGGATAGTAGTGGCTGATTTTGTCAATACCAAATACAATGTTTTTTTACTATCAGAAAAAGGAATAGAATTTATCTCTAAACAAGCTGTACCGAAAGGGCAAATATCAGGAGTAGGGCAAACTACATTCACACCTGACGGCACAAAATATATTTACTTTAATGGTGTCTCAATCAGTCAAGGTACATTTTTAGATATTTTTGATTTTGACAGATGTAAAGGTTTGCTAACAAACCAACGTTCTATTAATTTCAAAAAAGATAGTGCTTATGCTGTTGGTACTGCCATATCGCCTAATTCAAAATATTTATATGTTTTTAATTACCAAAAAGTCTATCAATTTGACCTACAAGCCGCTGATATATTTAAAAGTATAGATACGGTCGGTATTTTTGATGGCATAATACCAAAAGAGTTCGATATACCCAATTATTTTTACCTCGCACAACTTGCGCCCGACGGAAAAATATACGTATCTGTTCCTGGCACTTCTAAATATCTGCACGTGGTAAATGAACCCAACAAAAAAGGCAAAGCCTGTAATTTCGTACAGCGAGGCTTTACCTTAGCTGGTAACAACTACACCACTATGCCCAATTTTCCCAATTTCCGCTTAGGAAAAGCGGCGCAGCCGTGCGAAATGGTAGGGAATGAGGAAGTAGAAAAGGTAAAATACGAAGTAAAGTTATACCCAAATCCATCTGATGGGAATTTAATTTTCGATAATGGCGTAGCTATAAACACAACCTTGTATATCTATGATATAAGTGGAAAAGTAATTTTGTCACAAAATATTAGCGATAAAATAACTCCAATAAATATTTCTCATTTAAGCAATGGCATTTACTACTGCCGTCTTTGGGGCGATGATAATACCTATAAATTCACTATTATTCACTAAAATTTGTAGCGCAGGTACTTAAATGTACCTGCGCTATTTTTGCTTTACTATGAAAAAATATATTATACTGCTTAGTTTTGGTTTTTACTACATCAATTCATTTGCTCAGATTGATGCCAAACGTGACAACATTTGGTTATTTGGCTACGATAGTTATTACAATTTAACCAATCCATTGTCAGGGAATACCATGTTGGATTTTAAAACAAAACCACTTTTAAACTTTTTTCAATATACTGACATGAATTTCAGTAGCGACATCGCCATCATAAGCGATACTTCAGGTCAGTTATTGTTTTATACCAACGGTATATATCACAGATAAAACCCATCAACCTATGGAAAATGGCAAAGGACTAAACCCTGGAAAAGAGGCAGATAAAAATGCGAAGTATGGCTACATCAATGAACAAGGCGCTCTGATTTTACCCATGCCTGATAACCCTAATTTGTATTATTTAATTCATTCCGCTTATTTTTTCGATTTTAGTGGACCTACTGACTATGTTAAAGGGGATAAATTATACTACACTATTATTGATATGAGTAAAAATGATGGAAAAGGCGCAGTTATTGAAAAAAACAAAGTAATTATTGGCGATAAATACCACGATGCTGGTAAAATCACTGCCTGCCGCCATGCCAACGGTAAAGATTGGTGGATTATAGTGGCTGACTATGATACAAAAAATTACAATATATTATTATTAACCAAAGATGGAATAATAATAAAAAGTGAACAAAAATTCCCATTAGGTAGCAGAAGCGGTTTAGGGCAAGCTATTTTCTCGCCTGATGGTACAAAGTATGCCCGTTTTAACGCAGTAACAATAATGAAAGGAACATACGTAGATGTCTTTGATTTTGATAGATGTACAGGTACATTGAGTAATCAAAAACATTGGAATTATGTGACAGATACTACATATTCAGGTGGCATTGCCATATCATCTAATTCTAAATACTTATACATATCTTCTTACACCAAAATCTATCAATTAGACTTGACCAAAGAAGACATTTTTGCAAGTATAGATACGGTAGCGGTATATGATAGCAATATTGACAAAGAATTTGGAGGGACTACTAAATTTTATCTTGCTCAATTAGCACCAAATGGCAAAATATACATATCCACTACCAATACAACACGCTACCTTCATGTCATAAATGAGCCAGATAAAAAAGGCAAAGCCTGTAATATAGAACAACATAGCTTTAAATTAGCAAGGAAAAACTACACCACCATGCCCAATTTCCCAAATTTCCGCCTTGGCGCAGCCGCCGCACCGTGCAATAGTGTAGCGAGTGAAGATATAAAAAAAGCGAAAGATGATGTAAAGATTTACCCTAATCCGAATACAGGCGATTTTTTCTTAGACAAAGGCGAAAGCCTCGCTACAAAAGTAGTTGTCTATGATATAGCTGGGAAAATAGTTTTTACTCAAAATATTTCAGAAAAAGTAAGCCCTATTCGCTTGGAAAACTTGCAAAATGGTGTATATTACTGTCGTTTGTTAGGAAACGAAGCAGAAATCGTGCCTATCAAATTCACTATTATTCATTAAACTTAATAGGGCAAGTGCTTTTCATCACTTGCCCTATTTTATTTTGCTACAAAATAACCCGTTTCTTTATTTTTTCGGACATTATCCCAAGTAAAAGCTCGACCGTTCATGACGACATATACGCCTTCGGGCAAAACCTGTGC
>JANMGN010000561.1:0-8114 GCA_031374645.1 Chitinophagales bacterium
TACCGCCTTCACGAAGATTTGCGCAAAGTTCTATGCGTTGCGCTCCGCCCAGCTCTGCATTGATTGCAGACTGTATAGTAGGTGTACAAATTTCGAGTATCATGTTGTAAAAATAGAATAAAAAAATAATATCTTGCATCTTTATCACTAAAAAATATCATATTTGTTATATTTGCAATGATTTTCTTTTTTATACGTTTAAATAAGGAATGATGAATAATTTTAATGTAGAATATTTTAGAATGATGAATATTTATCAGCGCTGCAATATGCTACCCAATGTTATGTTTTGTATTTTTCGGTTAAAAAAATTAGAAATACACTTTTACCTAATTAATTGACAATCAACTTTTTATAAAATTCATTATTCATTATTCATAATTCATCATTCATAATTCATAATTACTAACCCTTTTGCCATGAAGCAATTTCTCCTATTTTTTATATTTATTTTCGCCAGCAAAACCCTTTGGGCGACGCACAATCGTGCAGGCGAAATCAGCATCAAACAAACTGGCCCTTTAACGATTGAGGCTACGATTACGACCTATACCAAGGCTTCGAGTACGAGCGCTGACCGTGATTCGCTAACGCTCGAATGGGGCGACGGTACTCAAACGGTTGTCGTGCGCCAAAACGGCTCGAAATCGAGTTCGGGTGTTCCGTCAGGCGAGGTGCTTTCCAATGATATTAAAAAAAATATATACGTTGGCATACATACTTACCCAGGTTTTGCACCATTTTATGTTATTTCTACCACCGACCAAAATAGAAATGCAAGTGTAAAAAATGTAAATCCACCCAATTCGGACATGATTGCGTTTAGTATTTCTACGACTTTTACCTTTCTTAATCAGCAATTTCAAGGCTTAAATAACACGCCAAAACTGTTGCAACCGCCCATAGATTTTGGTTGTGTAGGGGAGATTTTTACCCATAATCCGAGCGCATTTGATATTGATGGCGATAGTTTGCACTATTATTTTACGGTGCCTCGTCAGTCGCCTGGAAAAGCTGTTCCTGGTTATACTTTTCCTGATAAAATAGGTGGAACTGCGCTCAATAATCAGCTTTCTATCAATAATAGAACAGGCGATATTGTATGGAATGCGCCCAGAGAAACGGGCGAATACAACATTGCTATTATGATTGTAGAGTTTAGAAATGGTATTCCGATAGATTCTATGATTCGAGATATGCAGATTTTTATTCAAGACAAATGCAATAATAAACCGCCTACACTCAAGATTCCTAAGGATATTTGTGTCGTTGCTGGACAATTATTAGAGTTTGACGTTATCGCAAATGACAGCGATGCAGGACAAACTATAAAATTAACGGCGACTGGTGGCCCTTTGAGTGTTACGAAAAGTCCTGCTATTTTCAAAGTTCCTGCCATATACAAAGCTCCGATTGTGACGGGTAAGTTTAGCTGGAAAACATCTTGTGAGCATATTTCTAACCAGTATTACACGGTTGTTTTTAGGGTAAATGACGACGTGAAAATACAAAATGTAAGTGGCAAACAGGACACAACGGGCTTGGCAACCTTACAAACTTTGCGTATAAAAGTGGTCGCACCTGCGCCAGAAAAACTCGAAGCCGCTGCCGTACAAGGCAATGTAAATTTGACTTGGGAAAACCCGTATCTTTGTGATAATGTGAGCGAAGATTATTTTTTTGGCTTTTCAGTTTGGCGAAAAGAAGGCGGTATTTCTTTGGTCAGAGACACTTGCGCACCAGGTTTGACAGGGAAAGGTTATACAAAAGTGGCATTTAAACTCAAACAAACAGCAAATGGCAAATATTTTTATTCGGATAAAAATGTGGAACGTGGCAAAACCTATTGTTACCGTGTACAAGCAGAATTTACAAAATTGACGCCTGCAAAAAATCCTTATAACTTAGTGGAAAGCCTTTGGTCTGACGAAGTTTGCTTACAACTCAACCGAGATGTGCCGCTTTTGGTCAATGTTGATGTAGAGAAAACAGACGCTACACAAGGCGAAATGAATGTTCGGTGGAGCAAACCAAATGCAAAAGATTTGGATACTTTGCTCAATAAACCGCCTTATCGCTACGAATTGTTGCGAACCGAAGGACTTACAGGAACGTTCGTACCTGTTGTTTCTTTTACTCAAAATTCATTCTCAGCAGCAAATGATACCTTCTACAAAGACCTGACTACCAATACTTTACAAAAACAATATACCTATAAAATTAATTTTTATGTGGACAAACAAACCCAACCTTTGGGTGTAGCGGCTACTGCAAGTTCGGTATTTTTGACGATTGCGCCAACCGATAAAGCCAACGTTTTGACTTGGAATGAAAAAACACCTTGGCTAAATTTTGCTTATGTTATTTATAGAAAAAATCTTGTAACCAGTATTTTTGATTCTATTGCGACAACTACTTTGAAAACCTACCGTGACGAAGGCTTGGAAAATGGAACAAACTATTGTTATTACATAAAAAGTAAAGGAACTTACGGCATAAAAGGGATAAAATCGCCTTTGGAAAACCGTTCGCAAGAGCTTTGCGCTTCGCCTTTAGATAATGTACCGCCTTGTCCGACAACGCTGATTATCAATAATATTTGTACTCAAAAAGACATCAATCCTGCGGATACGATCAATAAATTGAGTTGGCGCAATCCTCAGTCGCTTTGTAAAGAAGGTTTAGATACCAGAAAATATAAAATTTATTACGCTTTACCGCAAAGTAATAACACTTTTAAAATCATAGAAACTATTGATAATCAGCAAGATACGACTTATGAGCATAAGCCAGAAGTAGGTTTAGCTGGTTGTTATTACGTCACAGCGATAGATAGCGTCGGCAACGAAAGTAAGGCGAGCAATACGGTTTGTGTAGATAATTGTCCTTTGTATGAATTACCCAACACTTTTACGCCCAATGGCAACGGACAAAATGATTCGTTTAGTCCGTTTCCAACCTACCGATTTATTGCAAAAATAGAAATGCAAATTTTTAATCGTTGGGGCGATAAGGTTTTTGAAACGATAAATCCAGCTATCGATTGGGACGGCAAAAACCTAAGCGGTATAGACCTTGCCGAAGGTACTTATTATTATACTTGCAAAGTTTATGAGCAAAAGGAAGAAGGGATAGTTCCAGAAGAAGGCGTAAGAAGTGGTTTTATTGAGCTGATACGTGGAAAGTAATATTTTTAGCGAAGTCGTTGTAAAAAATAAGGTTCATCCATGATTTTGGCGGAACTTCCACGGTAAAACCCGTGAGGTATTGAAGACCTCACGGGTTTAGAGCGCAATAAACCTATTCCGCCAAAAGCATGGGTAATCCAAAATAAAATAAGTAACTGATTGCGGTCAGTTACTTATTTTATTATAAATTCCCTAAACGATTAGTTAACGTATTTTTGCTACAAGAAAGATTAATTTGGGATTGGAGCTAAGAATGAAAAATAAAAAAATAAATTTTTTTAACGTTTTTACAACCTTTAAAATAGATAATTTATGTAATATAAAATATTGATTTTCAATTATTTATATAATTTAAAAATAAAATATGTAATGTAAAAATATGTATATTATTTTGAAATAAAATAAGTAACATATTAAAAGTTGGCAACATTTTTGGAAAGTATAATATGTTGAAACGAAATAACGAATACGAACAAAAGCGTTTTACAGAAGGGTAAAAAAAGAGCAGACTATGAGAAAGCTTCCTCCTTTTTTCACTTCACAGAGAAGATTGATTTTTGTTTTTACAAAAATCTCAATCCATTTTCAAAAACAAAAGTTACTTACGACATTCATTTTACAAAAGTTATGATTTGGTGTAAAACCAAGTCCTACATCTTTACACAATAGCCTAAATTTCTTTTGCTAAGGAAGTTTCAAAAAGGACTATTTATCAGTTCGATTGCATTTATTTTTTATAGTACAATTCTCCCGACTTAATACTTACACAAAGTTTTAAATCTTATTAAGTCACAAAGATAGCGTTTTCTTGTCCTACATGTGAGGATTGAGGAGAAACTATTTCCAACAACATTTCATCATGAACACGAGAGTTTCCTCAACGCAGGCTTTCGGTAACATCGTATTGACTTATCCGAAAGTATTTATGTTCAGCTTGCTATTTATAGCGAGTATTTTTCAAACAAATCCTTTATTTGCACAATGTACACTTGGTTGTAACGATAATGTACAAGTTTCCCTTAACACTAATTGTGTCGCAGAAGTGACCGTACCTATGATTTCGCCTTCCGCAGGTTCGTCTTGCACAGGTGGAAATTTCAAAGCTATCGTTATGAATACCAACGGTCAGCCACTTGCCACAAGCCCTTTTGTAGGTGCTTCTGAAATTGGTAAAAAGCTGATTGTCAAGATTTTAGACACTGTTTCTGGTCAATCTTGTTGGGGTTCAATCTTAGTAGAAGACAAATTGCCGCCTACTATTGCTTGTGTAAACGATACTATTCCGTGTAGTAGAGATTGGAAAAAACCAGGCGCAATAAAGTTGCCTATTTATTCTGACAATTGCTCGGCTAACGTTACTTTAACTTTTGTAGAAACTGTAAATGACATTGCTTGTGGCATTGGAAATTATACGGCAATTGTAACAAGAGTTTATACGGTAACTGATGCAGGCGGAAACAAAGCGACTTGTACGAAGCAAATTTACCTTACAAGAGGTAATGTAGCTGACATCGTTTGGCCCAAACACCGTGACAATATCCAAGCAGCAGCTTTGGATTGCGCAAACCCTAATACAGCTCCTTCTAATACAGGCGAACCTACGATTTCTGGTTCTCCATTGGTTATGTTTTGCGATTTTATGGCAACTTATACCGACCAAGTGAAGGATTTAACCTCTGTTGATAAAGTAATTTTACGTAACTGGGTAGTGATTGATTGGTGTACAGGAACGGCTACTTCTTTTATTCAAAACATAAGAATTACGGACACTACACCGCCTTCTATTACTTGTCCTACAAGTGCGACAGTAAGCACAAGCACTACAAATTGTACTACAAATTATACTATTCCTTCGATTGTAATTACAGATAATTGCGCTGCCGCAAATAAAATTACAAAGTTTATCACTATTGATGGCGATGCAATTACTTCAAACAACACGGTACTAACACTTGGTTTGCATACTGTAATCGTAAAAGCGGTAGATGATAGCAACAATTCTTCGAGTTGTACTTACACTGTTTTGGTTATAGATAATGTGCCGCCAGTTGCAGTTTGTGACGAAACGACCAAAGTTTCTTTGAGCCTTGATGGTACTGCAGAAGTTCCTGCCATTACCTTTGATGATGGCTCAGTGGATAACTGCGAAATTGACCGTTTTGAAGTAGCTCGTATGGGCGCAACGGTTTCTTTTGGCCCAAAAGTAAAATTCGATTGTAAAGATGTAAATCAAACTATAAATGTTATTTTACGTGTTTGGGACAAAGCTGGAAACTACAACGATTGTACGGTAGATGTGAAAGTAGAAGACAAATTAAATCCAAAAGTAACTTGTCCACCAGATATTACATTGGCTTGTAAAAGCGATTACAATGACTTTAATTTGACTGGAAAAGCAGTTGCAACAGATAATTGTGATGTTACTTTAAAAAATATTGACTTAGTACAAGTAAGCACTTGTGGTACAGGTACAGTAAAAAGAACATGGATTGCAACTGACGGCGGCGGACGTACCGCAGCTTGTATTCAGTACATTTCTTTGGTAAATAATACGCCTTTTTTCATCAATAGTGCAAATCCAAACGACCCTAATGATGACGTTACTTGGCCCGCAACGTACCAAGCCGCAGGTTGTGGTGTAAGTTTATTACCAGCCTTGGCAGGTGCGCCAATTCTTAAAACAGACAATTGCGACCACGTAGCAGTTACTTACGAAGATACAGAATTACCAGCGCAAAGTGGTGGTTGTTTGAAAGTGCTTCGCAAATGGATTGTAGTAGATTGGTGTCAATACAAACCTAATACTACACCAAAAGTAGGTTATTGGGAGTATATTCAAGAAATTATCGTTGTGAACAATGAGCCACCAGTATTGAGTGTGGATTGTAAAGATGTTACTTTTAATACAGATGATGCCAATTGTGCTGCCGCAAAAATAAATTATGTGGTTTCTGCAAATGACGATTGTACGCCTACTAATAAATTGAAATGGACTACAAAAGTCGATATAGATTGCAACGGAAACGTTGATAAAATAGGTAATTCAGGAGATTTGAGCGATACTTATCCCGTAGGATCGCACTGTGTTTATATTTCAGTAGAAGATGGTTGTGGTAATGTTCGCTCTTGTAGTTACAAAATAGTCGTTAAAGACAGCAAAAAACCAACACCAGTTTGTCATCACGGTCTTTCGACTACATTGATGGCGACAGGAATGGTACAAGTAACGGCTAAAATGTTTGACGGAGGTTCTTTTGATAACTGTACAGCAGCAACCGACTTGACTTTAGATGTAAAACCAAGTACATTTACTTGTAAAGAATTAGGTCCAAATTTGGTTTCTTTTACCGTCACAGACAAAGCAGGAAATAGCGATTTTTGTACTACATACATTGATATTCAAGATAATATGAATATGTGTCCTCCTGGTACATCAAACAATACAGCAAGTATTGCAGGTGCTATCAAAACAGCAGCAGGCGCAGGTATCGAAAATGTAGGATTGAAAGTAGATGGCTCAATGTCGCCAATTTCTTCTTCCAAAACAGGTGCTTTTATGTTGTATAAATTATTGGGTAAAAAATACGATGTAGCACCAGATAAAAATGATGATTTAGTTAATGGCGTTTCAACCCTTGATATTGTAAAAATTACAAAACATATTTTAGGAAACGATTTATTGCCAACGCCTTACAGCATTATTGCAGCAGATGTGAATAAAAGTGGTACAGTTTCTACCGCAGACGTTATCGCACTTCGTAAAGTGATTTTAGGAATAGACAATAAATTTCCTGCGGGACAACAATCGTGGAGATTTATAAAATCAGATTTTATATTTCCTACACCAACCAACCCGTTTGAAACCGCTTTTCCAGAGGCAGCACAAATCAACTTGCTCTCAAATGTCACTTCTGACTTTGTAGGTGTAAAAGTTGGAGATGTGAATGGCTCGGCAATTGCAAATTCAGTAGCAGGAAACGCCGTTTCTCGTGGCGAAGTAGGTACAGTAACAATGACTATAAATAATACAACAGTAGAAGAAGGAAAAATTTACCAAGTGCCAGTGACAATAAACGAAGAAGACTTAGCAGGTCTTCAATTTACTATGAATTACGATGTAGAAAAGTTGGAATTGACCAATGTAGTGCCAGGAAATTTGACCAATATGACCGAAGGAAACTTCGCAGTATTGCAAAATGGAATGATTACAGCAAGCTGGAATTCTGACCACAACAAAAACAGTACAGCAACATTTTTCACACTTGTTTTCAGAGCAAAAACGAATACGACTTTGAGCGAAGCCTTATCGTTGAACTCTAATATAGCAAGTGCCGAAGGATATACAAAAGAAGAAGAATACTTAAATGTATCTTTACAATTTAAACAAAACAAAGGTGTAAATCCGCAAGAGCAAGCGATGATTTTATACCAAAATCAGCCAAATCCTTTTAGCGAAGTAACAAATATCAATTTTTACTTACCAGAAGCGACTACAGCAACTCTTAAAATAATGGATGTGACTGGAAAAATAGTCAATCAGTTCACGGCTGACTATACCAAAGGTACACATACATTGAGCATGAATAGAAACGAATTAAGCAATGCAACCAACGGTATTTTTTACTATCAACTTCAAACTGCAACACAAACTGCAACGAAGAAAATGGTTTTAAATTACTAAAATGCACTTAACCCCTAACAAAACAATTCTTTACTAACTTACACAAATTTTAGTATAAAGATATAATTTTCGCCTCGATCGGGCGACAATCCTTTTTTCAAACTACACACAACACGTCGTATCTCTGAGCAAGATACGGCGTTTTTTTGTATTTTGTAAAATAAAAATTTGGTAGTATTGAAAATTAAGTAACGTGTAAAAAATAAGTTGGTCGTATTAAGAAAAAAAATTAGCTTTGCGGTATG
>JANMGN010000567.1:0-4657 GCA_031374645.1 Chitinophagales bacterium
CAAAGAACTCTGCACTGCCGCAAAGCAGGACTGCCTTCGGCAGTGCGCTTGTTAGGCGCAATGAAATACACAAAACGCACATTATCAACAAGTTACGAACATAAAAAAGATGAAAAATAGAATAATTTACCTGTTTTTGATGTTGTCTTTAAATACTTTTGGACAAATTCCACAAGTGCAATTGCCGCAACCTGCGACACTTTCGCCACAGACGGTTGTTGGTTTTCCGAACCAGCAACAAACAAATAATAATGTACAGCAACAAAACCAGCAAATTATTCAGCAAGATTTTCAACGACAGCAACGGCAACAATCAGAATTGCAGCAGATTTTAGCGGAAGCCGAAAATGATTTTAAACCAAAAGAAGCTCAATATGAATTTCCTGACAATCGCAATAAAATAGATGCAGATTTTTACCTCAAAGCATTTGATACCATAAATCTTATGTTGGATAAAAAACGGTCGCTGAATTTAAAACAAGCAGTGTTTTTGACAGAAAATGCGTATTATGGACAGCCTGTTTATTTTGATTGGTTTTCGTCAAGGATTGAGGAATATGTAGCGATTATCAAGCAAGAAATTGACAAAAAAGGCTATGATTTCAATAATGTAAGTGCAAGAAAATGGGGAATACAGCATTTTTTAGCGGACACAATCCAAATAAAAGATGAACGAGGAAAAATAGTACATACTCATGCGCCTTTTACTTATGATTTCAACGATATTTGGGGCAAGGAAGATTTTACGAAACAATTTGTAAGTAAATTGATGAGCGAAGGCAACGGGCAATGTCATTCTATGCCTTTGTTGTATTTGATTTTGGCGGAAGCATTGAATGTAAAAGATGCTTGGTTATCGTTTTCGCCTTCACATTCGTTTGTGAAAGTGAAAGATAAGCGAGGAAATATGTTGAATTACGAAGCGACAAACGGACAATATACGACTGATGTTTGGGTGCAAAGTTCGGGTTTTATCAAAGCCGAAGCCTTACGAAGTAAAATTTATATGGACACGATGTCAAAGAAAGAAGTGATTGCAACTTGTTTGGCTGATTTGGCGAAAGGCTATATTCATAAATTTGGTTATGATAAATTTGTATTGGAATGTGCTGAAAAAGCATTGAAACATAGCCCAAATAATGTGTATGCGTTACAAATTCAAGCGGATTATAACACTTATTTATTTTCGTATGTGATTAATCAATTGGGCAGACCGCCAGTAAAAGAGTTACCAAAACACCCAAAAGCCTACGAATTGTACTTGAAAATGCACCAATTCTATAACAAAATAGATGCGATTGGTTTTGAAGAAATGCCCGAAAAAGCATATTCTGAATGGCTAAAATCGTTTGAAAAGATGAAAGCACAACAACCTGTCAAGGAAATTAGACCATAAGAAAGTCAAAATGTAAAAGGCTAAATTTAAAATGTAAAAGTAAGCCAACTACACGGCAATATTCAAAATAAAACAAATTATTTACACATAAAAAAGTAATCTCATGCAAAAAATTATCACAATCGCAGTATTCTTGTTGCTTTCGAGCAACGTTTTTGCTCAACACGAGCCAATCCAACCTTTTGAAGACTTGGGAATAAAAGTCAAGGTTTTGACATTGAGCAACGGAAAATATCAAGAGAGTTTTCCAAACGATACGCTCGTGCGTATTGGCAAAATCATGTATAACCGAGTGACCAACGAGGTAGTCGCAGTAGTCAAAGAAGATACGCTTTATGGCGAGTTTGATTTGAAACCAGAGGTGGTTAGTCGGTGGTTAAGTCCTGACCCATTGGCAGCGAAGTTTTCGGAGTGGTCGCCATATAACTACGCCTTTGACAATCCAATAATTTTTATAGACCCTGACGGACGTGCGCCAGAATATATCGTTGATGGGCAAGGGAATAAACTTGATATTCAAGTAAAGGACAACCAAATTGTATATGGTAATAATGTTTCAACTGACGTTCAAAACACTCTGAATGGAATGTGGGCGACAGCCGAAGGACAAGGACAAGTCAATCACTTGTTACAAACTAACGCTGCAATAAAATTAGAAGTTAGTGATAATATTGGAGTTATTTATGACGGAGGAAAATACTATGCAGTTTATGGTGTAACAGGTTCAAGACCAGGGCAAGACGATAAAATGATAAAAGATTATGACGGAGGAGAAGTCTATAAAGAAAATACAGTGACTTTATTTAAAGGAACTCTTGAACATGGAGTAGGAAATGATAAAGCTTTAAACAGCGGAAACATTACGGTTTTGAGACCTGACGGAAAAGATATATCCAAAAAACACGCAGGGAAAAATATTGAGGTGCAACCTTCTCAAAATCCTGACAAAATTTATAAAACAGAAGCACAATTTTATAATTTGACAGGAGTACATGAGGCTACGCACACTACATCGGCTAATATTCAACTTAAAAAAACAGGAAAAGATGCGGAAGCACCAGCATACGAAAATGAAGCAAAATCTCGTTCACAACTAAAAAATTAAGAAAAATGAGAAACATTATTTTTTATTTTATTTTATTATTTTTTTCATCATGTTCTGCTTTTTCTAAACTAAAAATAAGAGGAGAAGGGGCTTCTTCTTTTACAGTTAAAGAAATTAAAGAAATTTATAATCAACGAAAAAAAGGCGAAAATAAACCAAAGTTTATTTTTTTGAACCCAGTTGTAAAATCTAATTATAATAATTTAGGGCTTTACGAGTATGAAATAACAGATGCAAAATATAGTTTTGGGATAAAAAAAAAGGTATTAAAATCAGAAAACCAACTATTTTTTAATTCTTCCAATAGGCATTCTGATGAAGAAATACTAAGCCAATTTATAACTAAAAATGCTTCCAATTTCAATCAGGAGCAAATTGAAAAATTAAAAATTAGTTTTTTAAAAGGAAATGAAGTATATGGTAACCTATATTAATTTTTTGAACTTATTCCTATTCTTTTGCAGTTGCAATACTGTGAAAAAAATTGAAGGAATAGAAACTGAACAATTTAAAAGTAATTGTTTTTCCGATAATGATTTGAGGGAAGTGATTATCCTCAAATTCTCAGATAAAGAAGAAAAGCCATCTAACCTTTTTATTGAACCCATTATTGTAAATAATTGCATAGGTCTGTATGGAATTACATTTAAAAATATTACATCAACATATACAATTATTCAAAAAACATTAAAATTTGACGATAAAGTTTATTTGTTTTCATCAAATAATTTACCTGCTAATAAAAAAGCTTTGAATGAATTTACAGAGAAGTGTAAAACAAGATTTACTAAACAAGAACTTGATAAATTAATTGAGAGTTTTAATAAAGGGACAGAAAGTAATGTACGATACTATTAAAAAAAATCTATTTTTTTTCGCACTTATAACACTTTGTCAAGACGTACAAGGACAAAAAACATATTCAGATAGTTATAATTTGCTAAAAGATTGTTTGGAAGATAAGCAAGTAATGAAATTTAAAGATGCTGTTTATGTTACAGAAAATGCTTATTTAGACGGAAGTTTAAGTAAAGAAGTTTATGACGCAAATATTAAATTGTTGAAGCAACTTGTTAATGTTGCTTCAATTAACTATCCCGTCAAGTATTTACAGAAAGATAGTAGTAATATTAAAATATATGCTAGTATTTTTAAGGTATTTTCAGATACAATTGGCATACGAATGAAGGGCGAAAATTATTTGCACTACCCTTTTTCTTATGATTTTAATGATATTTTTGGTTCAAAAGATTGGCGACAAGGCTTGATTTCAAAACTAATGGAAACAAATAAAGGTAATTGTCACTCTATGCCGTATTTATATAAAATATTGTGTGATGAGTTGAATGTGCCTTGCTATTTGGCATTAGCACCTAATCATTTGTACATCAAACATCGAGCAGAAAAAGGCGGTTGGTACAATACAGAATTGACAAGTGCAAGTTTTCCAATAGATGCGTGGCTTATGGCTTCGGGTTATATTTCTTTGGAAGCGGTACAAAATGGTATTTATTTAGACACGTTGAGTACCAAAGAAAATATTGCGCTTTGTGTCATAGATTTAGCGCAAGGTTACAATCATAAATACGCTATCAATGACGGTAAATTTGTGATTGAATGTTGCGACCTTGCGTTACAATATTTTCCTGATTATGTCAATGCCATGATTTTGAAAGCGGAAACAAGGCTAAAACAGTTAGAACAGATACAAGAACAATATCATTATCCGTCCTTGAAAGCAGCAGCCGAAACAAAAGAAGGCAAACCATTATGGAAAGAAATGAACAATCTCTACGGACAGATACACAAACTTGGCTATCGTCAAATGCCCGAAAAGATGTATGTAGAATGGCTAACGCTACTCAAAACGGAACGAGAGAAATATAGCAATAAGCAATTTGAAGGAATGAATAAAAAATAAATAAATAATTGAAAATCAATACGTTGCGTAGAAAATGCGCCTAACAATGCACTCAACGGCAAGCACTCCTAAACGTCGTGCCTGCGTGAGTGCGACCGTTCTTTGCAATGCCTACGGCATTGCAAAGAACAAGCGCACTGCCAAAGCCCTCGGAACACATCTTTCTGAGAACAGGCACTGCAAAGAACTCTGCACTGCCGCAAAGCAGGACTGCCTTCGGCAGTGCGCTTGTTAG
>JANMGN010000568.1:0-2250 GCA_031374645.1 Chitinophagales bacterium
TATGGTTTCTATTTTAATTGCCATTTTTTTAAATTTTGAAACAAAAATATGCCCTTATTTCCATAAAACATGACTTCTTTTACTATTTTTACAACCTATTTTGAACCTTTTACTTTATCACTTAATATTTTACAGTAAGAATTTTTTTACCAATAGAAATGCTCTTTTTATTATCCAACCCCTTTTCAAACACAAAACTGTTCCGTTCGATTCTAAATTTTTACAAGTAAAAATCTTACCTTTGCCGTATGAAAGAATTGGCATATATCAATAAGTATTTTTACAAATACAAGTGGCATCTTATATTAGGAATTATTTTTGTGGCGGTATCAAACTGGTTTCGGATTTTACAACCACAATACATCCGTGATGCGATGGATTTGGTGGTAAAAGACTTAGAAATCATCAAAACGATGGGAAATACAGCAGAAATTGCTTCAAAAAAAGAAGAATTAGGCTGGGAAGTGATGCGTTTTGGTGGTATCGTTTTGCTGTGTTCTTTGCTAATGGGCGTTTTTATGTTTTTTATGCGCCAAACGATAATCGTCATGTCCCGTTTGATAGAAAACGATTTGCGTGAAGAAATTTATGCGCATTACCAAAAACTCTCGTTGGCATTTTACCGCAAAAACAACACGGGCGACCTTATGTCACGGAGTACCGAAGACGTAGCAAAAGTACGTATGTATCTTGGCCCTGCAATGCTTTATGGCATAAATCTGATTACGCTTTTTTCACAGACCATTTATGCCATGTGGCAAGTGAACCCAAAACTAACTTTATATAGTTTAATTCCGCTTCCAATTCTCTCTTTATCAATATATTACGTATCAGATTTAATCAGTAAACGTAGTGGAAAAATCCAACAACAATTGGCTCATTTGACCTCTATCGCACAAGAGGCGTACTCTGGAATTCGAGTGATAAAATCTTATACCCAAGAAAAAGCAATTGTAGCGCATTTTTCCAAAGAAAGCGATATTTACAAGGAAAAAACAATGGATATGGCACGTATTGAAGCGGCTTTTTTCCCAACGATGGTTTTTTTGATAGGATTAAGTACGCTAATCGTCATCTATATAGGTGGTGTTTTGGTGCTCGAAACCAGTGCTTTGCCGCTTGGTGCATACGGAAAAGTCACGCCTGGTAATATCGCCGAATTTGTCATTTATATCAGTATGCTGACCTGGCCTGTGAGTTCCATTGGTTGGATAGCTTCGTTGGTACAACAAGCCTCCGCTTCCCAAAAACGTATCAACGAGTTTTTGAAAACAAAGCCTGACATTGTCAATTCTACTTCGCAAAATACTCCTTACCAAGGCAAAATAGATTTCAAAAACGTTACATTTGTTTATCCTGATACTGGTATAAAAGCCTTAGAAAACATCAGTTTTTCTATAAAAAGTGGCGAAAAAATAGCAATTATTGGCAGAACTGGTGCTGGAAAAACAACTATTGCAGATTTATTGTTGCGTATGTATGACGTGAGCGAAGGCGAAATTTTGATAGATGGAAAAAATATACAAGCAACAGATGTAGCGAATTTACGCCAAAAAACAGGTTACGTCCCACAAGACGTTTTCTTGTTTTCTGATGCTGTAAATAAAAATATTGCCTTCGGAAAGCCAGACGCAACTCCAAATGAAGTAGAAAATGCAGCTCGTTTTTCAGCAATTCACGATGAAATAATGGGACTTTCAGACGGTTTTGAAACAATAGTTGGCGAGCGAGGTGTTACCCTTTCGGGTGGACAAAAACAACGTATTTCCATTGCTCGTGCTTTGATAAAAAAACCAGACATTGTTATTTTAGACGATTGCCTTTCGGCAGTAGATACGAATACGGAACAAACAATTGTATCTTATCTGAACAATCAGTTGAGCGATAAAACTTCCATAATCATTACACATCGTATTTACGGATTACTAAAATTTGATAAAATTATAGTAATAGATAATGGAAAAATAAGCGAAATGGGAACACATGAAGAACTGCTCAAAAACAATGGTTATTACAAAGAATTAATTGATAATCAACAAATTGTACATTAATTTTATTAAAAATTTGTAAAATCTTATTTGTAGAAAGCTAAAATCAACCAAATAAACATGAAAAATATCTTACTGTAAAATATTAAGTGATAGAAAATAGGTTATGATTAAGCGGCCATTTTCCAAAAACTATCCCATTGATTATTAACCTTTAATTGGATGATTGAAGTCATAGCGTTACTCCCTATTTCACTCCAAC
>JANMGN010000570.1:0-2367 GCA_031374645.1 Chitinophagales bacterium
TCGCTGAGACGCTTTGGCGTAAAATTAAAAAAGAACAAATTGACCCTTCTGATTATATAGAGAAAGATACTCTTTTCTATGCAGTAAATCAATGTTTAGCACAAATTGGCAATATATGGAAAATTAATTTTTCCGATTTTATAATAAACTAAATATCATCGGGTACTTATAACGAAATATTCAACAGAAAGGAATGGTAAAACGTTTCATTTTAACAAAAGATTAAATAAACGGTTCGTCGATACGACGTATATACCTCACGGGTCTTGAAGACCCGTGAGGTATATACGTCGTATAAACGAACAAAAAAAACCAGCCCGAAGTATCGAGCTGGTTTTATATTTTCTAAAAGAAATAAAAGCTATTGATTAAGCCGCAACTTCTTTTTTCTTGATTTCTACTGGCTTCGGAGCATCAGTTAAGTTATCAGATGTTAAATCCATCATGATTGGTGTTGCTACGAAAATTGAAGAATAAGTACCTACAATAATACCTACTAACAATGCGAATGCGAAACCACGTACTGAACTACCACCCATTACAAACAAAATCAACATAGATAAGAAAGTAATAAATGAAGTCATTAAAGTACGGCTCAATGTGTTGTTAATCGCATCATTGATTACCTCGCCTTTTGATTTTCCACTGTACTGATGAATAAACTCACGAATACGGTCATATACAATAACAGTGTCATTCATAGAGTAACCTACGACGGTCAAAATAGCTGCTACGAACGCTTGGTCAATCTCCATAGAGAAAGGCAAAATACCGTGAAACAACGTAAAGAACGACATTACCAACAATACGTCGTGGAACAAAGCGATGATTGCTCCTACTGAGAATTGCCATTTGCTGAAACGGAAAGTGATGTACAAAAAGATTAATAACAATGATAGACCGAGTGCTTTACCCGCTGATTTACGAATATCATCTGCTACATAAGACCCAACTTTACTAAATGAAGTAACGTGTGTTTTACCTGCGCTGTCTTGCTTTTTGAAATCTTCCAAAGAAGCACTTGGAGAAACTTCTTTAACTCCTTCAAATAATTTTGCCATTACGATTTCAGAAGCGTCTGGATTCGGATTGTCAATTTCAGATGAAGTTACAACATTAAATGAATTTTTTGTATCAATCGCTTTCACGATTGGCGTACCGCCTAACTTCGCAGTCAATGAATTACGTAGTGCTTCTACATTAATATCTTCTGCAAACTGAATATTATAAGAATAGCCACCTTTGAAATCTACACCTAACTCAAATCCTCTTTGGAAATAAGAAACTGCACCTGCTACGATGAAAGCCAAAGAAACTGCATAAGCAATTTTACGTTTTCCAACCCAGTCGTATTTCACACCAGTCAATAAGTTCAAAGACCAAGGCTTTGAAAACTCAACTGTGTTTTTTTCCGCCCAGTAATCCATCATCAAATGACATAAGAATACTGCTGTGAAAATAGTACAAACAATACCTATAATTAGTACCACCGCAAAACCTTTGATAGGTCCTAAACCGAAGTACGCCATTACAAATGCAATCAATAAGTTGGAAATATTGGCATCAAAAATCGCTGGATAAGATTTTAAGAAACCTTGTTTTATGGCTTCTAACATGGATTTTCCTTCTGCCAATTCTTCACGAGAGCGTTCGTAAATGATTACGTTTGCATCTACCGCAGAAGCCATCGTCAATACGATACCTGCAATACCTGGCAATGTCAATACTGTACCATAAGAAGTCAATGCTCCGATGATAAAGAAGATATTTACCAAAAGCGCAACAATCGAAATCACACCAGCTGTGCTATAATATGTACACATCAAAAGAATAATAGCCAATAAGCCAATACCCAATGACATATAAGATTTATTGATGTTATCTTGTCCCAGAGAAGGTCCTACTACTGATTCTTGAATAATTTGTACATTTGCAGGCAAACGTCCGATTTTCAAAACACGAGCAAAATCTTGTGCTTCTTCCAAGTTGTAATTTCCTGTGATAGACGAGTTACCGTTCATAATAGGTGTATTTACACGTGGCGCAGATACAACTTTACCATCTAAAACAACTGCTACCTCACGGTTGTTGTCTTTTGCTGCGATTGTAGTCATTTCACCCCATTTTCTTGCACCTTCTGAGTTCATTGACAAAGAAACGCCTACTTCTCCACCTTGTTCTGTTTGTACGTTAGCATCTTTTACTACATCTCCATTGAGTGCAGCTCCTCCGTCAGAACCTCTTTTGCCTTTCAAAGCATACAAGTCATACACAGAAGTTAATTTTCCTTTTTCGTCTAATTGTGGTTTTTGCGACCAAGCAAATACCATATCACGAGGGAAAAGTGATTTTACATTCGGGTTTGTC
>JANMGN010000659.1:0-4192 GCA_031374645.1 Chitinophagales bacterium
TTTTATTAATTTTTAAACAAAGTTACATTTTTTTATTTTAAATAAAAATACTAAATGTTATTTTTCTAACATCGTTGAATGATAAAAATTAATATAACGCTGCATAATGCAATTATTATTTAAAAATAAGCAAAAAAAGTTGTAATTTAATCTGTACAAAACAGCTTTTTAACCCCAAAAACCTACTTTTATTTAGCACTTCAAAAAAAAATTTTGTTTACAAATTACAATTGTTATACATTTGCAGTTGTTTTACATCAAAAACAATTACGAAAAAATAACATATAGTTGATTATCAGCTATTTATGTATTTTAACCTAAAACAAAAAACGCTATAATTTTTTAAAATGGCAAAAAATTTACTGATAGTAGAGTCTCCTGCGAAAGCAAAAACCATCGAAAAATACCTTGGTAGCGAATTTGTTGTACGTGCCAGTTACGGTCACGTCCGAGATTTGGTAAAAGATGACATGAGCGTTGATATTGCAAATGGTTTTATTCCCAATTACGCTGTCACACCCGACAAACACAAGGTTATCAACGAGTTGAAATCGTTGATGAAAGGTGCAGAACACGTCTGGCTCGCTACCGATGAAGACCGTGAAGGAGAAGCGATTTCTTGGCATTTGTGTCAAGCTCTTGGGCTCGATGTACATACAACGAAGCGCATTGTTTTTCACGAAATCACGAAAACAGCTATTCAAAAAGCGGTAGCTAATCCAAGGCTTTTGGACTTAGATGTGGTCAATGCGCAACAAGCACGTCGTGTACTTGACCGTTTGGTAGGTTTTGAAATTTCGCCTGTTTTGTGGCGAAAACTAAGTAGAAATAGCCTTTCTGCTGGTCGTGTACAATCGGTTGCTGTAAAATTAGTGGTAGAGCGTGAGCGTGAAATTCAAAAATTTAATACAACGCCTTTTTACAGGGTAAATGCTATATTTGACGTAAAAAATGATGCTGGCAAAAACGTAGCACTCAAAGCTGAACTTTCTGAAAAATACGAAAAAGAGCAAGATGCGATGTCATTTTTACAACGTTGCGTCCCTGCTAATTATAGTATAGATAATATTGAAATAAAACCTGCAAAGCGCAAACCTGCACCTCCTTTTACGACTTCTACGCTACAACAAGAAGCAAGTAGGAAAATGAGTTTTGCCGTAAATCGTACGATGTCGGCAGCACAAAAGCTCTACGAACAGGGTTTTATTACGTATATGCGTACCGATTCTACCAATTTGAGCGATACGGCTATTGCTGAAATGGCAGCTCAAATTGAGGTTTTATACGGAAAAAATTACGTACATTCTCGTCAGTACAAAACGAATAAACCTGGCGCACAAGAGGCGCACGAGGCTATTCGCCCTACTTATATGGACAAGCGTGAAATCGAAGGAGACTTCGATATGAAACGTTTGTATGACTTGATATGGAAGCGTTCTATCGCTTCGCAAATGGCAGAAGCCCTTTTGGAGCGTACCAATGTTAATATTGCGATTTCGACTATAAATGAAGCAAAATTAGTAGCAACAGGAGAAGTTATCAAATTTGAAGGCTTTTTGAAAGTATATTTGGAAGGAAAAGACGACGATGAAGACGAAGAAACAAGCGGAATGTTGCCGCCTTTGAAAGTTGGTCAAGCCTTACCGCTCAACGAAATGGTGGCGATGGAGCGTTTCACACGTCCGCCTGCAAGATTTACAGAAGCGAGTTTGGTCAAGCAATTGGAAGAACTTGGTATCGGTCGTCCTTCGACTTATGCGCCTACGATTACCAAAATTATGGAAGCTGGTCGTGGCTATGTTGTGAAAGAAGCAAAAGAAGGTGTAGAGCGAAAATTCAATGTTTTGACCTTGAAAAATGGTCAAATTGCTAAAAAAATAGACAAAGAAATCACTGGTGCGTCAAAAAATGTTTTGACCGCTACCGATATGGGAACGCTCGTTGTGGATTTCCTCGACCAACATTTTACCCAAATTATGAACTACGGCTTCACTGCCGAAGTGGAAAGTAAATTTGACCATATTTCAGAAGGAAAACTACAATGGCAAAAAATGTTGGGCGATTTTTATCATCCTTTTCATGCGACCGTAGAAGATACTATCTTGAATGCTGAACGTGCAACAGGCGAAAGACAACTTGGAAAAGACCCTGAATCTGGTCGTACTGTTTTGGTTCGTATGTCAAAATTTGGTCCAGTAGTACAAATAGGAACACCAGAAGAAGTAGGCGAAGAAAAACCTAAGTATGCCAACTTGAAACCTGGTTTGACTATGGAAACGGTTACTTTGGAAGACGCACTTGACCTTTTTGGTTTACCTCGTACTTTGGGAACCTTCCAAGACGAAGAAATGACGGTTGGTGCAGGTCGGTATGGCCCTTACATCAAGTACAAAGAAATGTTTGTTTCTATCCCAAGAGGCGAAGACCCTATGACTATCACACTCACTCGTGCAGCAGAATTAGTCCAAGAGAAATTGACAGCTGACGCTCCAATAGGTCACTACGAAGGAGAAGGAATTACGAAGGGGAAAGGTCGTTTTGGTCCATTTATAAAATGGAATGGCATTTTTATCAATATTCCAGCCAAATATAACTTTGACCATTTGACGATGAGTGATTGCGAGATTTTGATAAAAGCAAAAGTCGAAAAAGAAGGAAATCGCTATATTCACAACTGGGATAAAGAAAAAATCAGTGTTGAAAATGGTAGATGGGGTCCTTTTGTTCGTTTTGCAAAGCTCAATATTACACTAAAAAAAGAAGATGGCGCACGTATGACTGCAGACGATGCAGCAATCTTAACTTTGGAAGAAGTGAAAAAAATAATTGAAAAGGAAGACCCAAAAGCATTTGCGGTAAAAGCAAAAAAAGCACCCGTAAAAAAAGCAGCAGCTAAGAAAAAATAAAAAGAAGTTAGCAAAAAAATGCTATTCTTTCTCTGAATAATTTACTCATTTTCAGCACATTAAAGTATAAAAAATTATGTTTATAATAAATATTTATTTGCGCTTTGCGCTCATTGCCTTAGGTATTATTGGCGGACTTATTCTAAGTTTAACGCTTGGTTTTTGGTACGGATTTCCTTTTATTTTGGTCGGAATAATCCTTTTGGTTGGTTATTTTATCATGGGAACGGTACAATCTGCAAGCCAGTTTATACAGTTTCAAGATTTTGAAGCGGCGCAAAAAAGACTAAATTTGACCATCGCACCAAATATGCTTTATGAACCAAATCAAGCAGCGTATTACCTTATAAATGGGATGCTTTGTGTACAACGTCAAGAATTTGAAGAAGGCGAAAAGTTGATGTTAAAAGCAGCTACTTTCAAAATGTTGGGCGACAACGAAAAATCAAGTATTTACCTTCAATTGGCAAATATTCACGGCAATAAACAACGTTGGGCAATTGCACTGAATTATTTGAAAAAAGCAAAAGAATTTAAAGTAACCGAACCGCAACTAAAAGAACAAATCGCTCAAACCGATAAAGCCTTACAGCAACGTGGACAAATGCAAGCCGCAATGCGTATGGGAAATGGTTTCCGTATCGGTGGTGGCAAACGCAAGCAACCACGTGTAAGATAAGAAGTTTCCAAAACAATGTACATTATTAGGGCTTCGTAACAAAAAAACGCTATTTTCTCATCGAAAATAGCGTTTTTTTTGTTTAAGGGAATTTATAATTTCAAAATTAGTTAAAATTTACAAAAAAAACAAAAAATAAAATTTATTTTTAATAATTTTTTATTCACAAAAAATATCTTATTCTTATTTAAAATAAAATATAAACAACTGATTATCAATTATTTGTGTTTTTATTTATATTTATAAAATATAAATTATTTATACACAATGCCCAAAAAATGTTATTGTTTATGTTTTCGGAAGGCTGCATCTTTGTATTATAAATAGGAAATGTAAGGGACGACACGGTACTATTTATAAAAAAAAGTTAGACAAAAGAGTCAGCTTAGTTTTGGATATGTTCAACACTTTCGAGTGTCAATGGGATTTAGTCCGAGCGAGTCAGATGTTATCATGGGACGATAAAAAAACGTCTGACTCGTGAAAAGGACAAAGAAAAGTTAAAATCATAAAGTAACGAACTGAATAGCTGTTTTTTTCGTTTTTACTTTATACACAAAATAATATTATTGGTTAATATAAAGCATAGTGGCAGCTTCGGTTGCCA
>JANMGN010000681.1:0-5236 GCA_031374645.1 Chitinophagales bacterium
GAAATATTCATAAAAAGTATTGTTAAACTACTCGATAATCTAACTTCTAACGTAGGCGTATAGAAATAATCGGTAATTTTTTGTCGTTGTAAAATAACATAAGTAACTGACTGCAAGGAGGTTACGTTGTTATTTTACAACGACTTCCCTTTAAAAAAATTATGATTATTTTAGCCCAACTACTTATTTGCATAATAAAGTTTTTGAAGTAAAATTAAGTTAAAATTATTATGGATTATATTGAAATAAATGGCTACAAGTCAATAAGAGAAGTAAGAATTAATCTTACTCCAATTAACATATTGATTGGAGCGAACGGCAGCGGAAAAAGTAATTTTATTTCTTTTTTTGACTTTTTAAATAAACTTTATAATCGTAAACTCAATGAATATATCGCTTTAAAAGGTGGAGACAATAAAATACTACACAAAGGAAAAAAAATAACAGACACTATATCTTTTAAAATGGAGTTTAACGATGGCGTGAATGGATATTCAGCACAGCTACAATCAGGTACAGATGGATTTATTTTTATCGATGAAAACCTAATTTACAATGGTAATTCCAAAGATATTAGTAAACCAGGGTCAGAAGCTCAAATTAAATCAACAGATAATTACAGAGCAAGATACGTAATTGAATACTTAAATCGGTTTAGAAAATATCATTTTCACGATACAAGTAAAAGTTCGCCATTTACTCAATACAGTAATGTAAACAATGATATTTATTATTTCTACGAGGACGGAATGAACCTTGCAGCATTCGTGTATCATATTCAAGAAACGAATAAAATTGTTTACAACAGAATTGTTAAAACCATACAGTCTATTGCACCTTATTTTTCAGATTTTTATTTTACCGTAAATAAAGAAGGCAATGTAAGATTACAATGGTCTGATAAATATAGTGATATCGTTTTTGGTGCTAATGACCTTTCTGATGGTACTTTGCGTTTTATTGCGCTATCCGTTTTATTTTTACAACCTGATTTACCAGATACTATAATAATTGATGAACCCGAATTAGGTTTACATCCTTCTGCAATTGCAAAATTAGCAGGAATGATAAAATCAGCATCAGGTAAAAATTGTCAAGTCATTGTAGCTACTCAATCTACCGACCTTATTAGTCATTTTTTGCCAGAAGACATTATTACGGTTGATCAAGTCAATGGTCAAACAGAATTTAATAGACTGAGTAGCGCTAATTTACATCAATGGTTGGAAGATTACACTATAGATGATTTATGGAAAAGAAATATTATTACAGGAGGACAGCCCAATTATAGCCTATGAAACAGTAATAATTATATGTGAAGGCGAAACAGAGAGAGAGTTTTGTCAAAATGTATTAGCTCCTTATTTGGTACATCTCAATATCTCTATCCAAGCACCATTAATTAAAAAGTCAATGGGTGGAATAGTACGATAGTCCGTTCTAAAAAAGGAGATAGAAATACATTTACAAGAAACAAGTGTAGTAGTTTCAACTTTTATTGACTATTATGGATTATATATAAAAGATAATTTTCCTAAATGGAAAGAAAGTGAGATAGTTACGGATAAAAATAAAAGAATGGATTTTTTGGAAAACGCCATGAGAGAAGATGTTTCAGATTCTGTTAGGTATAGGTTTATACCATATTTTCAGTTACACGAATTTGAAGGACTACTTTTTAATGATATTCAGTTGTTTTATGACCAAGTTCCTCCAACTGAACTTGTAGGAATAGCTGAACTCAAACAGACTTTTGCAGATTATGAAAATCCTGAAATGATTAATAGTAACAAAAAAACATCTCCAAGTCATAGGTTGGAACGAATAATTAAGGGTTACACTAAAACATTATACGGACACTATTTTGCAGAAGCAATAGGTATTGAACGAATAAGAGCAAAAGCACCAAGATTTAATCAATGGATAAAAAAAATAATCAATTGTTAAATGTATAAGTATAAAAATAGTTGACCACGAAAAAAATGAACGTAAAAGAAGCCTATAATAGTTGGTCAGAACAATACGACAGCAATAAAAATCGAACCAGAGATTTGGAAGCAATTGCGCTCAGACAAAGTCTAAAAGAACAGCATTTTGACTACTGTTTAGAAATAGGTTGTGGAACAGGAAAAAATACAGCATATTTAGCTGCTATTGCCAACAACGTTTTGGCAATCGACCTATCGGAAGAAATGTTGGCTAAAGCAGTAGCGAAAAATGACGCTAAAAATGTCATTTTTTTACAAGCCGACATCCATAAATCGTGGCATTTTACAGACAATAATAAGTTTGATTTGGCAGTTCTTAGCCTTGTTTTAGAACATATCGAAAATTTAGATAAAATATTTGAGCGTTTATACGAAGTTTTAAACCCAAATGCTTTGGTTTATATCGGTGAATTGCACCCTTTTAAACAATATAGCGGAACAAAAGCAAGATTTGAAACAACAGAGGGGCTTCAAATAGTAACTTGTTTTACGCACCATATTTCTGATTTTGTAAATTCAGCGAAAAAGTGTAACTTTAGACTGATAGACATCAATGAGTATTTTGACGACGACGATAAGACGACAATCCCAAGAATACTAACGATGATTTTTGAAAAAAATAAGGTACATCCATGATTTTGGCGGCTTCGCTCTAAAATCATGGATGAACTAAAAATAAATATTATGGAAATTACCAATTGCTCATTACACGATGCAAATACTATTTTATCGCTTTACCAAGCGGCAAGAAATCTTCAAACACAAAGAAAAACCGTAGTCTGGCCTACGTTTGAAAAATCTTTTGTTGAAAAAGAAATCCAAGAACAAAGGCAATGGAAAATCGTAATAGACAACCAAATTGCTTGTAACTGGACAATTACTTTTGAAGACAAAGAAATTTGGGGCGAACGAGATAAAAATGATTCTATTTTTATTCATCGCATTTGCAATAATCCAGATTTTCGAGGCAATAGATACATCGACCAAATTGTAGCGTGGGCAATAGATTACGCAGAACTTTCTGGAAAACAATTTGTTCGGTTGGATACATTGGGCAACAACGCCAAATTAATTGAACATTACACTTCATCAGGATTTGATTTTTTGGGTATTTACAAATTGACAGACACCACAACACTACCCAAACATTATCAAGATGAACCCAATTGTTGCTTGTTTGAAATCAATCTGACAAAAAGTATTTTCTAAAATCGCAGTCTTTTTTAAGGTATAAAAAAATATAATTCATTGGAAATAATAAAAATTACGGAACTACTCGCAAGAGTAAACGATCCACATACAGGTAGGAGCATAATTGCTGTAAATATGGTACAAGACCTTGATATTCAAGGCAATAACGTGAATTTTACGCTGGTTTTTCCGTCGTTGAATATGCAACACAAACAAGAATTAATTTTTGCTTGTATGCAAAATATTCAGTCGGTTTATCCGCAAGCGGAAGTAAATGTACATACGACCGCTAAAAATGCCGCTGCACCCGAAGCTGAAAATGCTTTGCCACAAATCAAAAATATTATTGCGGTAGCTTCTGGAAAAGGAGGCGTTGGAAAATCTACGGTCTCTTCTAATTTAGCCTTGGGATTGGCTCGTTTGGGCGCAAAAGTCGGACTGATGGATGCCGACCTCTATGGCCCTTCTATCCCGATGATGTTTGGCGTACAAAACGAACGCCCGATGATAAAAGATGTCTATGGAAAACCTCGTATTTGTCCTATCGAAGCGCACGGAATCCAGCTGATTTCGCTCGGAAATATCGTAGAAGCTGACCAAGCAGTGGTCTTGCGTGGACCTCGTTTGGCAGGAATTATCAAGCAATTTATCAACGAAACACTTTGGGACGAACTCGATTTTTTGATTATCGACCTTCCTCCTGGTACAGGCGACGTGCAATTAACACTCGTTCAGACAGTCGCTTTGACAGGCGTTGTAATGGTCACTACGCCACAAGATGTCGCCGTTATTGATGCCATAAAAGCGATGAATATGTTCACTTTGCCACAAGTAAATGTCCCGATTTTGGGCGTTGTGGAAAACATGGCGTGGTTTACTCCTGCAGAACTACCTGACAATCAGTATTTTATATTTGGAAAAGGCGGTGGCGCAAGATTAGCTAAATTGGCAAATACCGTTTTATTAGGTCAAATACCTATTGTGCAAGGCATCAGAGAAGCGGGCGATTTAGGGAAACCAATCGTGTTGCACAGCGAACCGATTACGACAAAAGCATTTATGACTGTCGCTGAAAATGTGTTGCGACAAGTAGCGATGCGAAATGAAAACCTAATCGCAACCGAACGGGTACAAGTGCAATAAAAAAATACGCTTAGGGAACTTGTAACAAATTCCCTAAATTACTTCAAAGTAAAAATGATAAAAAAAATTCTTTCGGAACTCAAGCCTTACGGAGCGCATTTGATAGCAGTCTCTAAAACAAAACCCATTGCGGCATTACAGGAAATTTATGACGCTGGGCAGCGTGACTTTGGCGAAAATTATGTACAAGAACTCGTCGATAAACAAGCCGTGATGCCCCAAGATATTCGATGGCATTTTATAGGACATTTGCAAAGCAATAAGGTAAAATATATTGCTCCTTTTGTTCATTTAATCCATGCAGTTGATAGTTTTTCTTTATTAAATGAAATAAATAAACAAGCGAAAAAAAATGAGCGTGTTATCGACATTTTATTACAGCTAAAAATAAATGACGAAAGTACGAAATTCGGTTTTGATGATGCCGAAATAAATATGTTTTTCACTGAAAATCAACACATTATGCTCGAAAATATAAATATTGTAGGCGTGATGGGAATGGCAACTTTTACAGACAATAAGTCACAAGTTCGCTCAGAATTTCAACACCTCAAACGTGTTTTTGACCATGTAAAAAATATATTTTTAGTACAAAAAAATGACTTTCAACACATCAGTATGGGAATGTCCGACGACTACCCTATTGCGCTCGAAGAAGGCGCAACCATGATAAGAATTGGTAGTCTGATTTTTGGAAAAAGATAAAAAACATTCTTCTAAAATCTTGAAGAATAAAAAGAAGGCGCATCCATGATTTTGGCGCAAATATTGAAAAAGGTCTAAAACAGCCCAAAACGAGGACAGCCAAGCTCCTATCGTCGCATGAAAACAATCTTACTCCTTATCGTTGGTATGATTACTAATTTTTTGACTTACATCTTTTGACTAATAATTTATTAAACAATTTTTAAAAC